>JBBISD010000009.1:49975-51841 GCA_037441485.1 Burkholderiales bacterium | reverse complement strand
ACATCATGCTCGAGGAGTGCGAGCTGCCCTACCTCGTGCACGCCGTCGATATCGGTGCCGGCGAGCAGTTCACGCCCCGGTTCCTGGCGATCAGTCCCAACAACAAGATTCCGGCCATCGTCGATCCCGACGGTCCCGATGGCCGGCCGATCTCGGTGTTCGAGTCCGGTGCCATCCTCGTCTATCTGGCCGGCAAGACCGGCCGCTTCCTGCCGGCCGACGAGCGCGGCAAGTACGTGGCGCTGCAATGGCTGATGTTCCAGATGGGCAGCGTCGGTCCGATGCTGGGCCAGGCGCACCATTTTCGCCGCTACGCGCCCGAACCGATCACCTATGCGATCGACCGCTATACCAACGAGGCGCGCCGCCTGTACGGCGTGATGGACCGGCGCCTGGCGCAGGCGCGCTTCTTCGCGGGCACCTACTCGATCGCCGACATGGCCATCTTTCCGTGGACCCGCTCGCACGCCAACCAGGGCGTGGACCTGGGAGCCTATCCGCACGTGCAGCGCTGGTACGAGGAAATATCCGCACGCCCGGCGGTGCAGCGCGGGCTCAGCGTCCTGGAGAGCCACCGCCGCGTGCTCACCGACGAGAAGGCCAAGGAGAACCTGTTCGGCGCGACCCAGTACGCGCGCCGCTAGCGGCACCCGGCGCGCGGCTACAGTAGACTGGACGCCGGCCCTGGTGGTGAAACTGGTAGACACAGCGGACTTAAAATCCGCCGCTTATCCCGCAAGGGGGCGTGCCGGTTCGAATCCGGCCCGGGGCACCACGCGCGCGCAACGCCGACGGCCCGCCGGCCGATGGCCCCGAGCGCATTGCCCGGGCGCCGTACGCGCCCGGGCACGGAGACGTCGCCGTGACCAGGTTCGGCGCGGTGATGGGCGTGACACTGCTGCTGGCGGCGCCCGTCGGCGCCGATGAACTGATCCGTCACGCCAACGACCAGGAAGCCCTGTCGCTCGCGCTGGCGCCCGTGCATGCCGGCGAGAGCGGCGGTAATGCTGGAGCCGCCCTCGGCAACAACCAGGCCGGCACCCGCTACGTCTTTGGCTACAAGCTGACCCGCACGCGCACCCTGCTGGGAATACCCGACCTGTACACGGACCTCGAAGTCGGGCTCGGCGTCGCCACGCTGCGCTACGACGGCAGCGCCGTCGACCCGGCGAGCGGGACCGCGGCCCCGCTGAATTCGGCAGGCATGTTTGTGCAGGAGGCCATGCGCCTGCGCGTGGGTCGCAGTGTCGCGCTGGGCCGGGACGCGGCAATCTTGCTGACGCCGTTCCTGGGCATGTCGACCCAGGCATGGGAGCGTGGCGGGGCAACCCGGGGTGCGGCGGATTTTTCCGTGCAGGAAGGCGTCGAGGCCGGGGCACTGGCGCAGGCCAGCCTGCCGCAAAAATGGGTGCTGGGCGCAGATGCCGCGCTGGGACGTACGCTGGGTACCGTGCTGCTTGACGGGGGCTCGGGCAATTCGCTGTACGGCCGCAGCGCAAGCGTCGCGCTGCACCTGGATCACCGCACCTTTGCCGACTGGCACCAGCGCCTGGAAGTGCGCCAGACCTTCCTGCGCTACGCGCCCGCCGTGGGCCCGCCGCGCGCGATCGAACCGCGACGCCGTTCCGATCTTGCCTTCATGCTGGTGTTCGGGACCGAAACCGGCCTTTTCCAGGGCCCGTAACGCTAGCGCGCCGTGCCGGTCGATGGCATCGCGGCCGACGGTCCGGCGGCGTGGATGACATGGCCCGCCGCTGCGACCGGTAAGGCCCGTGGCGGCGACCGATTGCCCCCGCCAGGGTGCCGGCGATCATGGTCGTGGTCATGATCATGGTCGTGCCGGTGACCGCCTGCGCCATAGCCGCC
>JBBISD010000009.1:0-49875 GCA_037441485.1 Burkholderiales bacterium | reverse complement strand
TAGCCGCCGTAGCCGCCGTAGCCGCCATACAGGAGGCCGGTCGTCATGTACGGCGCGTAGTCATAGGACGCCGTGCAGTCGACCGACTCGTCGGGACCGCAACCCACACCCGGCGGTGCCGGCGGCGGTGGTGCGTAATCGGCCACCTCGCGCTTGCTGCGCGCCATTTCGAGTTCGAGCAGGCGCAGGCGGTCTTTCAGGGCCGAGACCTCGGAGCGGTGGGCGGCGTCGGCCAGCGCCTCGGGCGACAGCGGCGTTTCATGGATGACGTCGGTGACCCGCGCGCCCCTGGGCGGCGGCAGGTTGCTGTAGGTGACCTCGCCGCTGGCGTCGGTCCAACCGTAGATCTCGGCCGAGGCCGCCGCCGGCAGCGCGGCGACAGCCGCCAGCACGGCGACGTGCAGCAATGCGACGCGCGCCCCGCGCGGCTTGCGTCCGGTAGTGGTCTGCATGATCGGCTCCTTCCTGATCCGCCGGGCCGCCGCCGTGAAGACGGCGTTCGTCGCGACCCGGCGCCACCTGGAAACGATCATACGCCCGGCGTTGCGGGGCCGTGGTAACGCGGTGTAACGGCCGCCCCCGGCGGGCGCCTATTCACCGCGCACAGGCGTACGGTAGCCGTGGCGCCGCACGAGGTCGTCGCGCTCGGCCGCCTTCAGGTCCTCGCGCACCATTTCGGCGACCAGTTCGGCGAACGTGGTCTTCGGCGTCCAGCCGAGCTGGCGGCGTGCCTTGCTGGCATCGCCCAGCAGCGTATCGACCTCGGTCGGCCGGAAGTAGCGCGGATCGACCGCAATCACCGTGCGCCCATGGTCGTCGGTCGCGTGCTCGTCGACGCCGGTGCCGTGCCAGTTCAGCACCATGCCCAGTTCGCGCGCCGCGGCATCGATGAAGTCGCGCACGCTGTACTGCACGCCGGTGGCGATCACGTAGTCCTCCGGCGTCTGCTGCTGCAGCATCAGCCACTGCATCTCGACGTAGTCGCGGGCGTGCCCCCAGTCGCGCCGCGCCGCCAGGTTGCCCAGGTACACGCAGTCCTGCAGGCCCAGCTTGATGCGCGCCAGGCCGCGCGTGATCTTGCGCGTGACGAAGGTCTCGCCGCGCAACGGCGACTCGTGGTTGAACAGGATGCCGTTGCAGGCGTACAGACCATAGGCCTCCCGGTAATTCACCGTGATCCAGTAGGCGTACAGCTTGGCCACCGCGTAGGGCGAGCGCGGATAAAACGGCGTGCTCTCCTTCTGCGGCACTTCCTGCACCAGGCCGTAGAGCTCGGAGGTCGACGCCTGGTAGTAACGCGTCTTGCGGTCCAGGCCCAGGATGCGGATCGCCTCGAGCACCCGCAGCGCCCCCACCGCATCGGCATTGGCCGTGAATTCGGGCTCTTCGAAGGACACCGCCACGTGGCTCTGCGCGGCCAGGTTGTAGATCTCGTCGGGCTGCACCTTCTGGATGACGTGCTGCAGCGAGAGCGAATCGGTCATGTCGCCGTAATGCAGGAAGAACCGGTGTCCGTAGATCTGCGGGTCCTCGTACAGGTGATCGATCCGGTCCGTATTGATCAGCGACGTGCGCCGCTTGATGCCATGGACCTCGTAGCCCTTTTCGAGAAGCAGTTCCGCCAGATAGGCCCCGTCCTGTCCGGTGATCCCGGTGATCAATGCGCGTTTCAATGCCGGCTCCGCCATCCGTGGGAATGGAAAAGTAGCAGAAATTGCCGCCGGGCTCCGCCGGCACGCGCCGGCCCCCCTAGGAGAAATACGCGAAAGCCGGTATCTTTCCGCAGTGCGCAAGGCTGGATCGGCATGGGCTGCCGGCCGCCGCGCCCCAGCACTGCTGCAACATTGCACCGGAACTGCCAGCCATTGCCTGACCGCATGGCTGATTCACCTACCCGCTCATCGGTACCGTCACGGGCGGCGGCAATACGGCGGCCGAGGCCGAAAAACGCATCGCGCAACTGCTCAAGGACGGCGGCTTCCTGGTCGATCCGCAGGTCACCGTGCTGATCCAGCAGGTGCACGGCAACCAGGTGGCCGCCCTGGGCCAGTTCAACCGGCCCGGACGCTATTCGCTGGAAACGTCGCAGGTGCACCTTTCGGAACACATTGCCCAGGCCGGCGGCATTGCTCCGACCGGCTCGGACACGGCGATCTTCTTGGGCGTGCGCGACGGCAAGTCGATGTGGCGGGTGATCGATGTCGGCGGCATGTTCGTGCGCAACCGCGTGGACGACGATATCGTGCTGCAGGCCGGCGATACCCTGTTCGTCGACCGCTTCCCGGTGTTCTACATCTACGGCGAGGCGCAAAGGCCGGGCACGTACCGCGACTACGGGAAAGCGGTAGCATCGCGCCGTTGCGCCGCCAGCGCCGGGCAGTTGCCCCGCTGACCAGCTCCCGGCACGATGCCCGGGCGGGTTGCCGGCCCGCCTCACTTCACTGGAGAAAACCATGACCCTGTCCGCCCCAACGTTCCGACCCGGCCTGCGACGCCTGGTCCGCGCGCTCCCGCTGCTCGCCCTGGGTGCCTTCGCCGGATCGGCGCTGGCCGACCAGGACGTGACCTCGAGCGACGGCCAGTGGAAGCTGCATGCCAGGATGGCCGACGCCGTGGCCGTCAGGAAGTCGGCCGAAGCCATCATCGACGTCACGCCGGCGGCCGGCGCCAAGGGCTGCCCCAGCGTGAGCAGCGTGGTCTTCGAGATGCCGGCCCATGGCCACGGCGGCGACCTGTCGCCCCAGATGATGGAAATGGGCAAGTGCCAGTTCCATGTGTCCGACCTGAGCGCGTCGATGGGCGGTGCGTGGCGCCTGCGGCTGGTGCTCAAGAGCGGCGACAGGACCAGCACCGCTGACTTCAACGTTTCGGCGAAGTAGCTTTTCGCCGGCGGCCTACTGCGGCGCCTCCGCGGTTCCGAGCACCACGGCGACCAGCACGACCCCAACGCCGACGACCAGTTCCGTCCCGATCGTCCAGCGTAGTCCTGTGCGCGCGCGCTCCTGTTCCGGCAGCGCCGCTGCCAGGAGCTGCGGCGTGAGCTGGTTGCGGTTGCGCAGCGCCAGTGCCCCCATCAGCCCCACCAGCGCCAGCTTGCCAAGGAGTATCCGGCCATAGTCGCTGTTCCACAGGGCGGCGGCTTCGCCCAGGCGCCACCAGGCGCTCGCGGTGCCGCTGGCGATCACGACCGCCACGAGGATCGCCCCGTAGGCCGAGAAGCGCTGCAGCACCCGCGCCAGGTCGCCCGCGGCCAGGCGCCGGGACAGCACCCAGAGCGCCGGCAGCGCGCCAACCCAGGCGCCCGCGGCCAGCAGGTGCGCCGCCTGGACCAGGCGCTGGATGTTGCCCTCCGGGCCGGTAACGCCGGCGGCATGACCGAGCAGGGCAAGGCCGGCCAGCGTCGCCGCCACCAGGAAGTACACGGCGCGGCTGATCGCCAGCAGCGGCGCGAACGACACGACGGCGGCCAGCGCGATGGCGGCCTCGCGCAGCAGCCAGGTTCGGCCAAACGAGGTCTGGGTTAGCAGCACGGCAACCTGCTGCACCCCCCACGCGCTGCCCGGCTCGTCGCTGAGATGCGCCATCTCCAGCCACGGCCAGGCCGCACCCGTCGCCAGTGCCAGGCCGCCGGCCGACCACAGGAAGCGCATTTCACCGGCACCCTGCCCCGCGCCGAGCACGCGCCGCAGCGACAAGGCGCCGAACCACGCCATCAGCGCCGCCACGTGCAGGGCACTGCAGGCGTCAAGCGCGATGAGGTCGACGCTCATCGGCGCCGCCGGCGCGGCTGGCACATGGGGCACCCCGGGCGAAAGCGGCAGTGCCGCCCGGCGGGGCGCATCGGCCTGCGGGCGGGCAGTGGCAAGACCGCGCGGGTGGCGGACGGGTTCAGCGCGACGCCATGAAGGAATAGCTGCCGCTCATCTTGTGGCCGTCGGCCGCGACCACCGACCAGCGCACCTTGTAGACGCCCGGCGGCAGCTTTTCGTAAAGGCGCACGACCAGCACGCGCGGATCGGCCGGATCGGGCTCGGCGCCCGGCTCGGTGACCGTGCGCTCCTCGCTGGTCTCCAGGCGTACCGAGGACAGCCGGGGCTCCACCGCCTCGCTGAAGGACAGCCGCAGTTCCTGCACCTCGGCGATCTTGCTGTCGGCGGCGGGAATCGCCTTTTCCAGGTGGGCATGGGCTCCCGCCGCTGCCGTGACGAACCCTGCTGTAGCCGCAATCCATGTACGTTTCATGCCGATCCCCGCCGTTGGCGGTGGCCGCCGCGCGACAGCAGCGTGCGGCGTACACCGCGGCCAATCCGGCAGAAAGTGTAATACTTGGCGCTTTACCGCAGACTGCTCCCGCCATCCAATGCCATCGGTACCGGTTTCACCCATCATCATGCAGCCGCGCGCGCCCTCGCGCCCCGTTCCGGCCGTGCCAGCCACCGGCCAGGCGTGGCCCCAGGAAGCCATCGAGGCACTGTTCGAGCTGCCCTTTAATGATCTGCTGTACCGGGCGCAGCAGGTGCACCGCGAGCACTTCGATCCGAATGCCGTGCAGTTGTCCACGCTGCTGTCGATCAAGACCGGCGGTTGCTCGGAAGACTGCGCCTATTGCTCGCAGTCCAGTCACCACGATGCCGATCTGGCGGCCGGGAAGATGCTGGCCATCGACGACGTTGTCGCCGCGGCCCAGGCGGCGCAATCGGCCGGGGCGACGCGTTTTTGCATGGGCGCCGCGTGGCGCAGCCCGCAGGAGCGGCACATCGAGGCACTGGTCGAGATGGTGCGTGCCGTCAAGGCACTGGGCATGGAAACCTGCATGACCCTGGGCATGCTCGAACCCGGCCAGGCCCGCGCACTCAAGGAGGCGGGCCTCGACTACTACAACCACAACCTGGATACCGACCCCGAGTTCTACGGACGTGTCATCACGACCCGCGTCTACGAGGACCGCCTCGAAACGCTGCGCCACGTGCGCGCTGCCGGGATGAAGGTCTGCTGCGGCGGCATCCTGGGGATGGGCGAATCGCGGCGGCATCGGGCTGGCCTGATCGCGCAGCTGGCCAACCTCGACCCCTACCCGGAGTCGGTGCCGATCAACCAGCTGGTGCCCATCGACGGCACGCCGCTGGGCGGCACGCCCCCGCTGGACCCGATCGAGTTCGTGCGCACGATCGCCGTGGCGCGCATCACGATGCCCCGCGCCGTCGTGCGCCTGTCGGCCGGACGCGAACAGATGGGCGATGGGGTGCAGGCGCTGGCCTTCCTGGCCGGCGCCAACTCTATCTTCTATGGCGATCGGCTGCTGACGACCGACAATCCGCAGACGGACAGCGACCGGAACCTGCTGGAGCGCTTGGGGATGCACGCGACGCACTAGGCACCCTGCCGGCCTTTACTGCACACTCTCCCGCTCGCGCGTGAGCGCCGCGGTGAGGGCCGGCGCGTGGGCGCCTGCCCCCCACCGCCGCCACCCCAGAACCGCCAGTACGATGAATGCGACGTACAGCACCGCCGTCACCGGCAGGTCCTTCACGACGTAGACCCCGGTGTAGACGACGTCTACGCCGATCCACATCAGCCAGTTCGCGCGCAGGCGGCGCGACATCCAGAACTGGGCAACCAGACTCAGCGCCGTCAGCGCGGCGTCGAGCCAGGGCAAGGCCGCATCGGTGAAGCGCGCCATGCCTGCGCCCAGCGCGGCGGCCCCCAGCGCGGCCAGCACCAGGGGAATGGCGTACTCGCGCGGCGAGCCGCTGCGCACCACCAGTTGCGCGGCGCCGGCTCCGGGCGAATGCATCCAGTGCCACCAACCGTAGACCAGCAGCGCCGCGAACACCCCCTGCAGCAGCGCATCGGAGTACAGGCGCGCGTTCACGAATACGCCGGCGTAGACGATCACCGAGACCAACCCGGCCGGCCAGCACAGCCGATGGCGTACCGCCATCAGCCAGACCGCGATCGCGCTGATGAGCGCCGCCACGAGCTCGACGGGGTCCATGGGCCGGTGCGCCTAGGCGTCCAGCGCCTGGACCAGCGCCCGCAGGTATGCCAGGCCGTGCGGGCCCTGCAGCCAGAACACGTGCCCCAGCAGGAACTGCGGACATGCCAGGCGCGCATTGTGTTCGTTGCCGACGATGCCGTGGAAGTAATCGGCCTCGGAAAGCGCGTATTCGACATGCGCCAGACCGAGCAGCAGCGGCAATGCCGCGCGCTCGGCCGCAGCCAGCGGCCGCACCGCCCCATAGCCGGCCAGCAGCGCCAGCGCCAGGTCGCTGCGCCCGATACCGGTGCCAGCACGCAGGTTCTCGCGCGGCAGGTCGAGCCAGGCGATCGTATTGCGTTCGAGCGCGGTGGCGAGGTCGGCGACCGCCCATCCGAGGTTGCACAGGCCGAAATCGAGCACCGCCGAGGCCTCGCCCTGCGGACCGGCATCGGTCCAGAAGAGATTGGACGCATGCCAGTCGTTGTGCACCCACGAGGGTGCGAGCGCCGGCAGCAGCGGGCGCAGTTGTTCGTGCAGCGGCGCCAGCACGGCGACGATGTCGGCGATGCCGGCGGCGCTGCGCAGGAACTCGTCCAGGGCCGGGCGACGGGCGACAAAATCCGTCAGCGCACGGGAAAAATCGCTCGCCCCGATGATGTCGATTCCGGCCAGCAGCGGCCGTGGCGGCCGCGGCGGCGCCTGGTAGTCGTGCGCGGCCAGGTGCAGGCGCGCCAGCGCCTGGCCCAGCGCCCGCGCCTGGGCGGGCGAGCGCACCGGCATCCACGACGGGTCGTCGCAGTAGGCATCCACGCCTGGCGCCGCGTCGTGAACTTCGTAGGTGTACGACTGCAGCGCGCAGACCGTGCAGCCGTGGATATCCGCATGGCGCCGGGGCACGGGCACGCCGCGGGCGCGCAGGTGCTCGACGAAGCGGTGTTCCTCGAGCAGCGCGGCGACGTCCCGCACCCGCGAATCGTGCCGCTTGACGAAGACCTCCCCGGCGGCCGTCTGCACGCGGGCGGCTGCGGAAAACGGCCGCGGGCTGTGCCACAACAGGCGCAGCGGCGCCCGCAGCACCGGCATCTGCGATGCCAGCGCCTGGAGCTCCGTCAGGGTCAGCGGCGGCCAGTCGGGCGCGGCCAGGCCGGCATCCATGCCGTGCACCAGCCCGCCGGCCGCATCGCCGGAAGCGGCGGCCTGCGGCACCGCGCTCATGGGTGAAGGGTAAGCATGCGTGAACTTTACACTGACGATTTCGCCGGGCCGAATTACGCACCGCCATGACGCATCGCCTCGAACCCGAAACCCTGGTCCTGGACGCCGACGGGGTGCCCTGGTCGCACCGTTATCAGGACCGGTATACCAGCCGCGCCGGCGGCGCGGCCCAGGCGCGCCACGTGTTCCTGGGCGGCAATGACCTGCCGGCCGCATGGGCCGGGCGGCGCCAGTTCGTCATCCTGGAGACCGGCTTCGGGCTCGGCAGCAATTTTCTCGCCAGCTGGGAAGCGTGGCAGGCCGATCCGCAGCGGCCCGAGCAGTTGCACTTCGTGTCGATCGAGCGTCATCCGCTGCGCGCCGCCGACCTGGCCGGGCATGCCGATGGCGGCGCTCCGGCGCTGCGCCGGGCGCTTGCTGCGCGGTGGCCGCTGCTCGTTCCCGGACTGCACCGCCTGGACTTTGCCGACGGCTGCGTGCGGCTGACGCTGGGGCTCGGCGACGCGGCCAACCTGCTGCCGCAGGTTGCCGCGGGGGTCGACGCCTTCTACCTGGACGGCTTTGCCCCCGATCGCAATCCCCGGATGTGGGACGCCGCGCTCATCCGCGCACTGGCACGGCTGGCACGCCCGGGCGCAACGCTCGCCACCTACACCAGTGCCGGCAGCGTGCGCACGGCGCTTGCCGACCATGGCTTTGCCGTGCAGCGGCGCCCGGGCTTCGCCGGCAAGCGCGACATGCTGACCGCGCGATACGCGCCGCGCTGGCGGATGCGGCGCCATGAACCGCCCGCGGCGGCCACCGGCGAGCGGCGCGCGGTCGTGGTCGGTGCCGGACTGGCGGGCACGAGCTGCGCGCTGGCGCTGTGCCAGCGCGGCTGGCAGGTGCAGTTGCTGGATCGCGCGGATGCCGCCGCGGCGGGCGCGTCCGGCCTTCCCGCCGGGCTGCTCTATCCGCTGCTGAGCGCAGACGACAACCTTGCCTCGCGGCTGTCCCGCGCCGCCTTCCTGCACGCGCGCCGGGTGCTCGATGCGCTGGACGCCCCGGCGCGCGGCGGCATCTGGGCCGAATGCGGCGTCTTTCATGCACTGGCGGACCCCGCTGCGCAGCGCGCCTTGGGCGATGCGCTGGCCCGCGCCGGCTTTCCGGCGGCGTTTGCGCAGATGCAGGCCGCCGCAATGGCCGCGCCGGCCGTGGGCGCCCTGCCCCGGCATGACGGCCTCTGGTTTGCCGGCGCGGGCGCGGTGGATGCCGGACGCTGGTGCCGGCAGATGATCGCGGCCGCCGGGCAAAGCCACGGATCTCTGGCGTTCTGCGCCTCCTTTGCCGCCGTTGCGCTGCAGCGCGATGGGCAACGCGACGGCGCCAGCGCCAACTGGACGGTCGTGGCGGCCGACGGGCGGCGCTGCCGCGCGCCGGTCGTGATACTGGCCAATGCCGGCGGCCTGCCGGCCCTGCTGCCGGGCCAGTTCCTGCCCCTGCAGGAGCTGGGAGGCCGGCTGTCGCTGCTGGCCCCACCGGCACTGGCGCATCTGCGCGCGGCCGTAAGCGGCGACGGCTATTGCATACCGCCGGTGCTGGGCCAGGCCGTGCTGGGCGCAAGCTACGAGGACGAACCCGCGGACGGTCATGGCCAGGCGGGCGCGCCTGGCGCCGACGACCGCGCCACCCGTGAAGCCCATGCCGCCAATCGGCAGCACCTGAACGCCCTGCTGTCGCAGCCACCCGCGGTGCACATCGCCGGCAGCTTCGCGGCACGGCGCTGCATCTCCGTCGATCGTCTGCCGCTGGCCGGTGCGATCGCCGACCTGGCGGCGCCTGCCGTCGATGCGCAGCGTGCCGCCGGAGCGCAGCTGGCCGACCTCGAACGCTGCGCCGGCTTGTATTGCCTGGCGGCGCTGGGTTCGCGCGGCATCACTTTGGCCACCTTGCTGGCCGAGCAGCTTGCCGCCCAGATCTGCGGAGAACCCCAGCCACTGGAAAAGGACCTGGCCGACGCCGTCGACCCGGCGCGCTTCCTGCTGCGCCAGCGCCGCGGCCGCTACCGGACGCCATCGGGCGCGGCCGGCGATCGAGCGCCGGGTGACGACGGCACGCTGCGGTAAAATCGCCTCGGACGGGTACCGCCGTCGTCGCCATTCATCCGGGAGTTTCTCCGTGCCAAAAGAGCGCCTGAAGCAACGCCTGCCCAACCGCGGCGCGCAGGCCGTGCGCCCCGACTGGGACCTGCCGGCGGTGGTGGCGGCGCTGCGCGAATCGCGCGAGGTATCGCACAGCGTGCGCCACCGCGGCCGGGTGCGCGAACTGCCCGCAGTGGATACCATGGCCGAAGTGGTGGACGCGCTGCGCGCGACGCTGTTTCCGACCCACTACGGCAGCGCCGACCTTACCGACGACAGCATCGACTTCTTCGTCGGCGACACCCTGAATGCCGGCCTGACGCTGCTGGCCGAGCAGGTCCGCCGCGGCCTGCATTTCGACAGCGGTGCCAGCGAGGCTCCGGATGCGGATCTGTCCGCGCGCGCCGGTGCCATCACCCGCGACTTCGCCGCCCGGCTGCCGGCGCTGCGTGCGCTGATCGTCAGCGACCTGCACGCCGCGTACCAGGGCGATCCGGCTGCCACCAGCCTGTCGGAGATCCTGCTGTGCTACCCGGGCACGGCGGCCATCCTGCTGCACCGCTTCGCCCACGCCCTGTTCGAACTGGGCGCGCCGCTGGTGGCACGACTGGTATCGGAAATCGCCCACGCGCGCACCGGCTGCGAAATCCATCCCGGCGCCACGATCGGCGGCAGCTTTTTCATCGACCACGGCACCGGCGTCGTCATTGGCGGTACCACCGTCATCGGCGAGCGGGTGCGCCTCTACCAGGGCGTGACGCTGGGCGCCAAGAGCTTCCCGGTCGATGCTGACGGCAAGATCATCAAGGGCGCCCCCCGCCACCCGATCGTCGAGGACGACGTGGTCATCTACGCCGGTGCCACCATCCTCGGGCGCATCACCATCGGCCGCGGCTCGGTCATCGGCGGCAATGTCTGGCTCACCCAGACCATCCCGCCCAACAGCAACCTGAGCCAGGCGCAGATGCGCACGAGCTAGGTTGGGTGAGGGGTCGCACTAGGAACTGCCCGGTAGAATGCGCGGCGCCTGCCGACCGGGCGCGCAAGGCATTTACCGGAAAAGAATTCATGACAGCAAAAATCTTCGACGGCAAGGCAACGGCCGAGCGCCTGCGCGCGCAATACAAGCTCCAGGTGGCGGAACTTGCGGCCGGCGGCCGCCGTCCCGGCCTGGCCGTGCTGCTGGTCGGGGATAATCCGGCGTCCCAGGTCTACGTGCGCAACAAGGTCGCCGCGTGCGAATCGACGGGGATGTATTCGGAAAACATCCTGCTGCCGGCCGACGTGTCGCAGGCCGAAGTCATCGAGCGCATCGCCGCGCTCAATCGCGACCCGCGCATCCACGGCATCCTGGTGCAGCTGCCGCTGCCGCCGCATATCGACGAGGCCGCGGTGCTCGCCACCGTGGCCGCCAGCAAGGACGTCGATGGCTTCCACATCGAGAACGTCGGTGCGTTGGCCCAGGGCAGCCCGGCCTTCGTGCCCTGCACGCCCAAGGGCGTGATGGTGCTGCTGGAGCAGACCGGGATCACGCTGCGCGGCCAGGAGGCGGTGATCGTGGGCCGCTCCAACATCGTCGGCAAGCCGATGGGCCGGCTGCTGCTTGGCGCGGACGCCACGGTGACAATCTGCCATTCGCGCACGCGCGACCTGGCCTTTCACACGCGCCGCGCCGACATCCTGGTGGCGGCCATCGGCCGGCCCAACATGATCACCCGCGACATGGTCAAGCCCGGCGCCGTCGTCATCGACGTCGGCATCAATCGCCTGCCCAGCGGCAAGCTGTGCGGTGACGTGGATTTTGCCGGCGTCAGCCAGGTGGCCGGCTGGATCACGCCGGTGCCGGGCGGCGTGGGGCCGATGACGATTGCAATGCTGCTGGCAAATACGATCGAGGCGGCCAGTAATGCGGCCGCCGCGGCCGGAAAGTAGGCAAATCGCGGCCGCGCCAACCCTCGATGCCACGGAGGCACCACGCTGCGCAACCTGTCGATGATCTTCGTCTGCGCGCTGTCGGCCGCCGTACTCGCACAGTTGCCCGCCAATGCGCCGGTGCGCATTCGCGGCACGGTGCAGTCGCTGGATGGCACTTTGCTCACCGTCAAGGGCAATGACGGCCAACTGCGCGCGGTGCGCCTCAAGGAAGACTACCTCGTCATGGGAATCAGCAAGGCCGGCATCGATGACATCGCCAGCGGCACGTTTGTCGGCACCACGACGCTGGGCGAACGCGATGGCGCGCTGGTGGCGCTCGAAGTGCACATCTTCCCGGAGAATCTGCGCGGCACCGGCGAAGGCCACTACGACGGGGACCTGCGCCCGGGCAGCAAGATTACCAATGCCAACGTCGCCACGGTAATCGGCATGGGCAAGGACCGCATGCTCGAGGTGCGGTACAAGGATGGGTCCAAGCGCGTGCTCGTCCGCGAGAACGCCGTCATCGTGGCCTATTCGCCGGCTGACCGCAGCGCCATCAAGCCCGGCGCACCGGTTTTCGTCAATGCGCAGCGCCAGGCCGATGGCACGCTGACCGCACCACGGGTCAACGTGGGGCTCAACGGGCAGGCGCCGCCGATGTAGTAACCGGCCGGATATGCGTCTGGCCTCACGCCTGCCTGGCCGGTCAGGAGCTCTCGGGGCGCAACCGCCCTTGCGATAGCCGCGCAGCAAATGTGCACGTAAAGCAGCCACTGGTCCCGAACCAGCCCTTGGCTAATGAAGATTTGCGTCGGATTTCACGATTGCGAGTTCCCGCGACCGAGGCACTACTTCATCAAGGCGACCGACGGACGCAGCTCGCTCAAAAGCGCTTCCGGTGTCGCGAATCCATCGAGCCGCACCCACGCCTGGCCAGGAGCGCTGCGATAGAACGTCACCGGGGCGTGACCCATTTTGTCGCCGCGATACACGTTGAAGACGCGCTGGAGCGCGACGCTGGCCCCGTAGGTGCCCGTATAGAACTGCCACTGCGGACCCGCGTCAAAGCGCGCCGCGTACTCCGTCAGTCGGGCGGGAGTGTCCTGCTCGGGATCGATCGAAACGGACGCCATACGGACCTTTGCCGCCGCCACTCCGAGCCGGCTTTGAACCTCGGTGAACGCCTGGCTCACCACCGGGCAGATTGTGGAACAGGTGGTGTAGATGAAATTGAGCAGGACGGGGCGCCCGTCGTCCAGCTCCTGCGCGAAATGCACGCGCGTTCCGTCGGCACGCGTCATGGTTACCGCGTCCGGGATCGCATAGTTAGCGGTGCTGCGGATCAGCGTCGGCGGCGTCAGGGAAAGATGGTGGCGGGCATGTGCCTCAGCCGAGGCGGCAGCCGAATCACCGTCTGGCAGGCTTTTGCCGGCGGCAGCAGCCTGCGGGGGCTCCGCGCCTCGTGCCGCAGGCGCCGCGGCGACCGCGAACGCACTCAGCCACGCCATTGCGCTCTGACGCAAGTACCCGGCGGCGATTCTCGAGCCGCTGGCGGGGCGCAAACAAGCCGTCATCGTAGATTTCCGGTTCGTTATTTTATAAAAAAGTCAATTCTATTTTGTACCGTAAATATGCTAACATGAATTTAGATTTGTTAATAAAAGACATTATTTGTGTTTTCATTTTAGTTTCGATGGGGTTTACCGATCCCCAAATTACGAACAGCAAGAACGATGCTAAAGCCGCAATCCACATCGCCCTTTCCATCGATAACCTCCGCTGGCAATTGCCGGCGCATTGCGAGTGAAACCATGAAAACAGGCCACTTTCTCGTCCTCTGCAGCGCTATCGCGTTGCCGCAAATGGCAATGGCAGATCTGGCAAACACCAACCCCGCCGGTTTGGGCGATGTCCATGCCTTGCTCTCCTACTGCGCCGATGCGGATCCTGCAGACGCCGATTCGTTCAAGGCGCAATGGAAGAGCATCGTCTCCGGCGCGGGCGAAAAGGCGCTCGATGGCGTCGAGGACGGCGCAGCCTTCAAAGGCAGCTACGACACGCTGAAGCACATCCTCGACAAATTGCCACGTCCCGAGGTGGTATCGATCTGCAGGACCACGGCGATGGCTTGGAACAGCGGCAAAGGCCTCGCAACCGGCGACCGTTGACGTTGCGATTTGCGCGTCGCCGCTGCTCAAGGCACGGTCCAGTCGCCATCGGCCGCAATGGCAGCGCCACCCGGTTCAACGAAGCGCACCAGATAGCCTCCCTTGGAGGCAAAACGCTGGCCGGGTCCCAGACTCAGCCGGGGAAAATACCCGTTGACGAGGCGGCTGCTCAATATCGCTTCGAGGCGCTCGATCAGGTAATCACGGTCGTATTCCCCGATCATCGAGGCCAGCGCCTGAGTCAGGATCGAGCAGGCAATGAAAGTGTCGACCTGCACGCGCTCGTCGACGACGGGGACGCCCCAAAGATGAAACCAGCCGAGGGCAAAGCCCAGGAATGTACGGCGCGCATCCGGCAATTCGTACGGATACGCAATCCGCGCCATGCCTCGCCACGCGGCCGCGAGCGGCATGCTTTCCAGGCCGCCCATCAGGCCCGAGACGTAGACCGCGGAGACTTCCGCCGGCGGCGCCGGCAGGGCCTGAATGTCGGGCGCACGCAGCCACAGCACGAGGATGTCCCCTGCCCTTGCCTGCGCCACGGCCTCTGCAAGGCGCCCGGAGCCATCGTCCGGCGCCAGCCTCCGGTCGATGAATTCGAGTCCCGGTAGCTGCGCGGAACGCAGCGTCGCGGCGGCGGCCGCTCCGATGTCGGCGTCACGAAACACCTGCACGACCCTGGACCGTAGCGCCCGATCGCGCGCCGTGGATACCCGTGCCGCGATCAGCGCCGCTTCGAGCCGCACCCCCTGCGAGTAATAGACCGGATAGTAATCCTCCGACACTGTCGGCAGATCGACATTGGGAAGGAGGCAGGGCATGGAGTGGCGCTCGCAGAAGCGGTGCACGACCTCCCAGTGCTCGCCGCCCACGCCGGAAACGGTGGCGAACACCGGCTCGGTACTGAGAAAGCGCTCCAGTTGCGCATCCCAGGTCTGCGGCGCGCCGCTGAGCCGCCAGACATGGAGCTGCCAGAGCCGCTGCTGGCGCGCCGCGTGGCCGTCCGGCGCCGGCGCAGCGGCGCCCGCGTAGGCGTCGTTGTTGACGGCGAAATACCTGCGTAGCACGTCGAGCATGCCATCGCGCGCCGCCGGTTCGGCATCGGGCGTGACGATCGTCGCGAAGTGCAAGGTGCTGGCGGTGAGCCCGGGCTCGCGCCGTGGAGGCACGCTGCGCAGGTAGGCGATGAGATCTCGCATCGACGCGTCGTCGATACCGTAGCGCGGCATCAGGAAATCCAGGGGGCGGCCATCCGCGCCGACGCCCTCGCGGATGGCGCGCGCCAGCGTGGACTCGTCGTATGCAGGGCGGTCGGGCGGCGTCGGCGGCAGGTGCGTCGCATCTTCGTGCTGGCGGCTGTCGGGTGCTATGCGCTTGCCGGGCTTGAAAAGGAAGCGGCCGCTGATCGGCGGGATCACGATCTGGCCTTCGACCATGCCCATCCCGCTGCGGCGGTGGCATTGGACGCAGGCCGCGCTCTGCCCCAGGAGCGCCGCCGCCCCGAAGCGCTCGCCGCGCAGCGCCTCGCCCGAGGCCAGTTGCCCTTCGCGGAAGATCCGCTTGCCATCCGTCGCCTCTGGCGCGGGCGCGGCAGTGACACCGGCCAGCATCAGCGCCGCCGCGACGCAAAGTGCGCCGGTCGCGATACGCCTCACGGCACCAACCAGTCGCTCTCGGCCGCCACCCGCGATCCCGCCGGATCCACGAAGCGGGCCATGTAGCCGCCCTTGGAGGCAAAATGCTGGTTCCACCCCAGCACGAGTCGCGGGTAATAGCCGGTGTTTATCAGGCGCCGCTCGATCGAGGCCTGGAGCATTTCCACCAGATAGGGTTGCGCGAAATTGTCCGCCACGTGGCTCAGCGTCTCGGCCAGGAGGCCGCAGGCGAGGAAGGTGTTCGTCTGCAATGGTTCGTCCACGACCGGGATCTTGTTCATCGAGAACCACGTCAGCGGATAGCGCATGCGCAGGCTGCGCTGTTCCGGCATTTCGTACGGGTAGGCCAGCCTTGCCCGGCTTCGCCACGCCAGCGGGAGCGGCGCTTGCTCCAGACCGCCCATGAGACCCGAAATGAAGACGGGAATCGCGGCGCCCGGCGGCTCGCCCAGCGCCGCAAGGTCCTTCGGTCGCAACCAGAGCACGAGCGCGCCGGACCCGCCGGCGCGCGGAAAGGCCTTTTCCATGCCACGCAGCGTGGCGCCGGATTCCAGAACCAGGTCGTGCACTTCGATGCCGGCGTGTTCGAGCGTCGCCGCCAGCTCGCGCGCCGCCGCCTCGCCGCTGTCGCCGGCGCGGTAGACCTGCTGCACCTGGACCGGCCTGGCGCCAGGCGCCATATCGGCGATGGCCCGCGCGATCAACTCGGCTTCCAGCAGTACACCCCTTGAGAAGTAAATCGAATAGAAATCGTGCCGGTCGTCCACCGGCACGTCCACATTCGGGAACAGGCACGGCACGGCCTGCTTCTGGCAGAACTCGTGCACGGGTGTCCAGTTTCCGGCGCCCAGGCCCGACACCATCGCCAGCACCGGTTGCTCGGAAAAATGCCGCTCGAGCTGGGCCTGCCAGGTGTCGCGTGGCCCACTCAGATCCCAGACGTGCAACTGCCAGAGCCGGTGCGACATGAACATGCTCTTGGCGTACCCGGTCTTACCGGAGGTGCGCAGCTGCCGGCTGGGACCGATGGGAAAATTGTTCTTCTCCGCGAAATAGGCTTCCATCACGCCGAGCATTGCCCGGCGCCGGACCGGGTCGGCGTCCGGCGTGATCACCGTGGCGAAATGCAGGACCGAGTCGCCGACGCCGGGCACGGTGCTCTGGCCCAGGTTCTTCAAGTACGAGATCAGCGATGCCATGTCGGCATCGGAGAGCGGGTAACGCGGCATCAAATGGTGCAGCGGCCGGCCCTGGGAGTCGAGCCCGTCGCGGATCGCGCGCGCCAGGGTTTGGTCGGTGTAGGGATCGCGGTTGCCGTGCATCCACTCCACATAGGGGAGGATCGGCTGGTTGGTCACGGCCGCCCTCGCGTGGAAAAGATACGGGCCGGTGATCGGCGGGATGGTCAGTGCTTCGTTGTAGCCCTCGTAGGAGCCCAGTCCGCTGCGCTGGTGGCAGTTTACGCAGGCCGCATCCGCGCCCTTGGCGCTAAGGCCGCTCGCCGGGCGGGCCGCCTCGATCGGGGCACCCGAGCCGGAGATTCCGTAAAGGTAAATAGACTCGCCCGCGTTGGCGGTAGTTGCGGTCGCCCGGCCGGTCGGATTTGCCAGGGCAAGCGCGAAGAACAGTGCAAATGCCGTTCGCACGGCTCACTTGGCTTGCGCGGCGGAACCGGGCGCGGGCGATGCCATCGGCGCGACTGGCGACGTTGCGGCGGCCGCTGCGGAAGACGGGAGTTCCGCAGCGCTTCGCGCCGCGCGGCGCGGAGGATCTCCCAGCGCCATCGCGCCGCGACCATGCATACGCGGGCGTGCGAATGCCTGGTCGTCCACCGGCGGGTTGAGCAGGACGCGCTCGATCACCATCCGGTCGGGCTTGGCTTGGGCACCGCCGCCGGTCTCTATCGCGAACGGAACCTGCAGGCCCTCGACGGGCCGGTAATCGCGGTAGAAGGTCGATACGGCGCGGCGCTGGCCCGCCGCAGGGCGGTCGCGGCGTATTTCAAGGAAGTTCTGCGCGTCGATCCACAGGCGATCGGTCTCGCCGCTCGCGAGCCGGACCGCCAGGCGATAGGCCCTGCGGCCCTCTATCTCGTCCAGGCCTTCGAGCGCTACCGTGCTGCCCTTGGCCTGGTACCCGAGCAGGGGTCCGTCGATCCCTTGCGCGCCGCGGGCAAAGTTCACCTCGTCGGCCGAATACGGCTTGACTTCGGCCCTGCCCTGCTGGTCCGGGAGGACCTTCCAGCCGTGCGCGCCGTCGAATATGCGCACGGTCCTTTGGCCGAGAGCATTGATCTCGAACCGATCCTTGTTCGGCCGCTGTTGCAGCAGCAGGAAAGGCATGACCGGCACAGGGGCGTGCAGACTCTCCAGGTGCCCCGTCCACGCCATCGACTCGACCTTGCGCCACGCTTCGAGCCCGCCACGCGCCGCGACATTGCGTTCGACGATCTGGGCCGCCGTGAACTCCGGCACCGGCGGCGCAGCACGATCCGTTGCCCAGGCGCCCGCCGCAAGCAAGGCGGCGAGCGCTGCGAATCTGCGGGTGCGCATCGCGGCCCTCTACGACGTCGGCCGGGCGAAGACAGAATCCTCCAGCTGCGGATTCAGGGCGACCTTCTGGATCGTCATCTTGTGCGTATCCCCATAGCCCTCCACCGCGGTCTCGAGCACGAACGGCACCATCAGGCCCTGGACCGCGCGGAAGTCGCGCTGGTAGACGTACACGGCATGCATGCGGCCATCCATCCTGCGGGGCGTGCCTTCGATCTTCACGTCCAGGAAGCTCTGCGCGTCGATCCACACATGCCGCAACCCGCCGCCTCGCAAGGTCAGCGCCAGCTTGTAGGCATCGTGACCTTCGACCGGTTCGACTCCGTCCAGGGCGACCTTGATGCCGCGCCTGGCATGATCCAGGAGCAGTCCGTCGATTCCGGGCTCGGCCTCCTGCATCTTCGCCTGGTCCGACGAGAAGGGCTCCCAGTCGTCGCGATTGAGATAGGGTCGCTTGAGCCAGCCCCTGTCGCCGTCGTAGACCTGGATCGAGGTCTTGCCGGCGAATTCGACCTCCACCCGTGCCTTGTTCGGGCGCTTCATCTCCATCAGGAAGGGCAGTTGCAACTGCTTTTCGGCCTCGGCATTGACCTGCCCGGCCTGCGCCTGCTCGACCAGCTTGCGCCGCGCCGCGTTCGAGGACGCGGCATCGCCGACGTAGCGCTTGCTGCGCGCGACCGAATCGGAAAAACCGACGTCCATCTTGCCGTTGAACGCGATCGATGCGACGCCGCGCCAGGCCTGCAGGCCGCCGCGCGCCACATAGAATTTCTCGATGACTTGTTCAGCGCTCAATTTTGGCACCCGCATCGCCGGCTGCGGCTTGGCCTCAGCCGCCAGCAGTGCGGCCGGAGTGCAAAGCCCGGCGAGCGCAGCGAGCAGCCGGCGGCGTTCAAACGACATCATGGCGAACTCCCTTCCTTTCCGACCATCAATCGACGACCAGACCCTCGGCGCGGAATGAGCCGACGACCACGTTGACACGATCCCCGCGCTTGACCAGCTGGCCCCGGTTGGAAAATGCCATCCAATACGAGCGCCCGGCGGCAGGCGGCTGCACCTGGCGCAACTGGCCGATCTTCTCCATTTGCGGCACGACCAGGCTGACGCGGGCCTGCGGGTCGACCAGCGACGGCTCGGCCCGCTTGTCATTGAGCACTTTGGCGCGCTCGGGGTCCAGCACGCGCCAGGAAAAACGAATCAACTCGCCCGATTCGGCCAGCTTCACCGTGAGCGAGTCGATTCCCCACACCACCTTGTAATAGGCCCCGGCGCGTCCGGCGAACCGCCCCGGCAGGTTGCGCACCGGACTGCCCTTCACCGGCGCCTCTGCGGGCGATTGCGCCACCGTGGCGGCGGCCGGATCGGGCGCCACGGCCGACGCGGGCGATCCGATCAGCGCGGCGGCCAGGAAGACCGCCAGGGCGGGCAAATCGGACGCGCAGGCGCAGCGGACGGCTGCAGGCCACGCGGGGCTAGCGGTTCGATGCATCGGCAGGCTTCGCGTCGGTGGATTTCTTCGCCAGGGACCTGGTACAGACATGCTTCGCATTGACCGGCTCAATCTGGGCGACGAATGTGGCTTCGGCGTAGCGCGCGCGCCGATAGGCATCGCTCGCGCGCAGGGCTTCCAGGTTCCCGGCGCTGGCGCCGCGCGTCAGGCGTGCGACTTCAAAGTCCCATTTGTCGCTCGAGGACGGATATGACTTCCTGCAATATTCCTGGATCGCCTCGGCAATGGCGAGATTGCGCGGGTTGGGCCCCTGGATTCCGGCCTGCGGCGCCGCGCTGGTATCGGTGTCGGCCCAGGCGGGGACGAAGCACGCGATACCGGCCGCCACTGCGGCGGCGCGCCACTTCCTTGCTGAGTTTCGATTCACGGATGCAACTCCGATATTCACGTCGACTTCCCGCAAACCTCGCGTGATGGTAGCGCAGGCGGCGACCGTCGTGGGTGCGAAGGACATTCCAAAAGCACCGCTGGCAAGGCTATCCGGTCCTCCGGTCTGGCCGGCCGCTTCACGGCGTACGCTCGTATCAAGCACCCTACCCAGCCAACCGCCCCGGGGCTGTTCCCAGCCCCGGGTGCGCCCGTCAGTTTGCCGTGAAATTGGCGCTGATCTGCGGCGATGCAGCGCCGGAACCGCTCACCGACACGTTGGCGGTTGCCAATGTTGTGCCCGCCGGCGTGTACGTGACGGTTTCCGTACAACTGCCTCCCGCCGCGAGCGCGATAGTCGCCGTGCAGGCCGGTCCCGTGCCACCTCCGGCAGCGATCGTGAAAGTCCCTCCCGCAGTGCCAACTTTGTTTACCGCCGGCAATGCAGTGAACGTGAACGTCGTCGTTCCCGCATTGCGGATCATCACCACACCGTTATGTGCGCTTGTCGCTCCGGTCGTCAGCGCTGGCGTCGGTCCGGTGAAGGACAAGACCGTCACCGTGCCGTTCACCGTCACAGTCGCGGTTCCCCCCGAGTCCGTGATCGACAACGTCGCCGTCTTTGCGCCCGGCGCACTCGTGCCGGGTTGGAATCTCACGGTGACCGTGCAATTGCCATTTGGCGCGAGTGTCGGATGGAACGTGCTGGTGCAGGTGCTCGCCGTGACTTGGAAATTGGCCCCGTTGGTGCCCCCCAAAAGAGAATTCGCTGCAATCGACTGCGCCGCCGAGATCGTGATGTTGGTCGTTCCGGTATTGGTCAGCGTAAACACCTGCGTCGGGCCGCCGGTCGTCACCCCCGTGGCGGTATTCGGGTACGTAAAGGGGCTGGGAGACCAGGCCTGGCTGGTGGTTGCCGCCGTGCTCGTCGCGGACAGGTTCACCACCGGCGTGGCCGTCACCGTCCCGCCGCCCTGGACGGCCGTCACGGTCAGGGTGCCGCTCGTCGCGCCCGCGCTTGCCGGCGCCTGGAACGTCACCTGGATCGTGCAAGCCGCCGTTCCCGCGGAATTGGCGGTCAGACCTCCGGCCGTGCTGTTGAGCACACAAGCCGTGCCCGTGGTTCCGCGTGCAAACGTGAACGTCCCGGAGCCCGCCGTCACATTGACCGCGACGGAAATGCTCGTCAGGTTCTGATTGCCGGTGTCCGTCAGCGTCAAGGTCCGCGAGGTAGTTGTCGACGCCGCCGTCGTGAACGTCAGCGTCGATGGCGACAGCGCGGCACCCGTGGTCAGGCCAGCGCCGAATTCCACGGCGCCCGCATCCACGCGAACATCCCCGATGGTGGCCGGTTCGGGCCGCGCGTTGCCGAAGAAGTCGGTCCGAGCGTACGTCGAGGACGTCGGGACCACGTCATTGAGCGCCGTCAGCGCGTAGTTCCCAAGCTGGCCGCCCTGGGCAATGGCGCCCGTCCCTGTCTGCGCCACCGGCGCCACCATCGTCAGCGGACCCCAGCGCAGGTTGACCCAGTTGTTGCCTTCGTCGACCGTCGCCACCGGCGTCAGGTTGAAGATCGGATTGGGCACGGTCGCGTCGGAAATGCCCGGCGGAACGGCCCAGCCCGACAAGCCGGACTCCGGAGGCTGGCGCGCGCCGTCGCAGAACTGGCGCACGAACGTCGGCGTTACCGATTGGTTGCTTGTCGCATAGCCCGCCGTACTTGTGATGATCGAGTTCGTCGGGTTCAGCGTGATGCCGCTCGCGTGGTTGGCCGGTCCGATATCGCCGCGCACACCGATATCCCAGTAACTGGAACCGGAGACGCACTGGCCCGTGGTCGCCTGAGTCGCGATCGCCGAACCATGCGTTCCGTTGGCAGTCGGGAACGAGGCGTTGTAAAGCGTGACGATGTTTTGCTGGAACGTATTGCTCAGCGCGCCCACGCCGATCTGGAACGAGGAGTTCTGCCAGAAGATGTTGCCGTTGAGCAGCGGATACGAGAAGTTAACGCAGGTGCCGTTGGTCGCCGTACTTCCCGCATAGTGGCCCGCCGGGCACACCACGGGCGTGCCCAGCAGGCCGATATTGGCCACCAGTACCGCGCTGTTCTGCACCGAGACCGCGCCGGCAACCTGCGCAAGCGAAACCGTGCCGCAGCCGCCGGACGAGTTCAGGCAGTTATTGCCGGTATTTTGCGTGCTAGCCAGCGGCGCTCCCAGCGTATTGAACAGGACGCCGGACGTCGCCGTGGAATTGTTGGAGGCCACGGTGTTGTTGTAGAAATCCAGGTACAGCGCATCCAGGAACGACACACCAGCGCCGTCCCAGCCGGCCACGTTGTCGACGATGATGTTGTTCGTCACCGTCACGTGGTGCCACTTGCTGGAGTCGCCCGGGAACGCGACCACATCGGAACCGTTGAGGTTCTGGAACGCGATGCCGCCCCCGCTGCCGGCCTCGGCGCCATTGCCCTGGATCAGGTTGCCGTTGATCACCAGGCCCGGGCCGACACCGTCGCTGGGCGTGACCGCTCCCGGCGCGCTGACGCAGTCGGCGTCGTTGAGCAGCGAGCACGGCGCATCGGCGTCCGGGGTTCCCATGATGATCATGCCGCCACCGTTGGTCGGGATGGTGGGATTCAGGCTCTGGTTGAAGATCACCGTGTTGTGCTCGATGTCCCCAAGCCAGCTGTAGCCAAGATGGCCCACGCCGCCACCGTCGCCGCTGCTGAGGTTGCCGCAGACCCAGTTGAAATCGAACGCGTATAGGTCGGCGCCCGTGCACAGGCTGACACCACCGGCCCCCGCCGGGGTGGCCGAGAAGAGCTCGTCGCCGGTGGACGAATTCAGCAGCACGGCGTTGTTGTGGATCCTGACGCCCACGTCGGCGCAGAACGGCTCCTGCTGGTTGGTGGCCAGTACGCCGGTATTGATCAGCGCGTCGGTACCCATCGTGTTGGTATCGCAGGAGCCGGGCGCCACCAGCGTGCCGCCGATGTTGTTGGACGGCGAGAACTCGCCCTGGCCGACGTTGATGCCACCCGACAGCGTGCCCGAATTATTGTAGATCCGGTTGTTGGCGATTTCCAGGAAGTGCGCGAAGGCATGCACGTAGATGCCGCCGCCGCCCTGGGACGCGTCGGTGATGCCCAGACCGTCGATGCTCGCCGGGTTGCACAGGAAGCTGCTCGGCTCGGTGAACACGGGGTAGGTTGCCCCGCCGCTGGCGGTATTGGGGCTGCCGGCGCCCGGATTGCTGCAGTCGGCGAAGTTCAGCAGCACCGTGTTGGTCGGGAATGCGCCGGCCGTGCCACCAGGATTGGCCGCGTTCACGGCACCATTGAGATTGCTGGCTCCGACCGGGAACTTCACGCCCTTGGAGAGCACGGTGATGCCCGCGCCTTCGAGCGCACCCATCAGCGAAGGTTCCTGCAGCAGTTCGGCGAGGTTCCCGTTCTGCGAGGCATCCCAGCCGATCGTCGCCTCCATGTTCAAGCGGTCCACTTGCGGATCGACGGAGCCATCCGGGCTGCTGGTTATGGTGCGGTTGCCCGTGAAGCCGTTCAACACCGGCCCGAACACCGAACCTGCGGCGCAGCTGTAGCCGGTATTCGTGTCGTAGGTCGGATTGGCGCTGTTCATCGAGTATCCGTTGATGGTCAGGCCGAACAGGCAGTTCATCATCCGGCGCCACGGGTCCATTTTTCCGGCCGGCTGCGTATTGGCATTGATGATGCTCGTGGCCGACCCGACGCCCTGCAGGCGGACCGGCTTCCACATGATCACCATCTCGTTGTGGGCACCGGTGGTCGATGTCTGGCCTGGCGAAGCCCGGTATAGCGCCGTAGTGGAGCAGGACGCCTGGCTTCCGGCCGGGGAAGCGGTTGTTGCGCCGGCGGCGGTAACGACGCAGGTCGGGTCGATGATGATCATGTCGCCCGGCAGTGCGGCATCGATGGCGTTCTGGATCGAGGCGTTAGCCGCGACGTGCGTGGGTGGCTTGCCGCCGATGGTCACGGTCACGCTGTCGACGGTGCGCTGGGCATTGGAAGGCTGGCCCGTGGGCGCCGTGCTGGCGGTCGTGACCACCAATTCACCGCATTGGGCGGTTGTCGTGCCACTAGGCACATTCTGCTGCTGGATCTGGCAAGCCGGTACCACCAGGCCGGCCGGGATCGTCAAAACGATCCTCGAGTCGGACCACGTCGTGATATTGCCCGCCGGTATCGACTGACCGCCGATCGTCACGCCGCCCGCCGTGCATGCCCCGGTCGCGCCCGGGCAAAAGCCATAGTGGCGCATCACGGTCTTCTGGTTGTATGGCGCGGTATTGGCGGAAGGTCCGCTGTAGGAATTGTTGGGCACGGCGGTATCGCCCAGCGAGGTGATCGTCAGCTGGCGGGGGCCGTTCGTGCTGACCCACGGTCCCATGCCATCGCCGTCCACTTCCCGGATGGCCGGTGTCAAGGTCGGGTAGTTGCAATCGACATTGTTGTAACCCGCACCCGCAAAAGCGGCAGTCGGCACCACCGGCGTATCCAGGTACTGGGTAGTCTCCGGCATGAACGGCAGCTCATAGCAGAACTGGCTGTAACCGTTGGTGAACAGCGGATCGTTGACGATTTGCCCGAGCGTCGGGTTGGCGATCTGCGTGCCGGCCGAACCCAGTACGGTCGGGCGCGTATCCAGGATCGGACCCGGATCGTTCATGCACATCACCATCATCGTCGGCGAGTAGCCCGTCGGATTGGGCGGATTGACCTCCCAGGTCGAGTAGGTCATGCCGTTGTAGGCGCCCCACTGGTCGGCATACACGCGGTTGACTTCGGTACCGGTCCAGTCGCGCACCGACACCGGAAGATCCGGCGGCGAGAACTTCTCGCCGAACTGCGGCGAGAACGGGTCGAATTCCGAGGTGTAGTCGTCGGTGATGCCGCCCGTGAACTTGGAGGCGGTGTGCGTCGAGGTAAAGATGTAGAACTTGGCGATCGCCCCCGTGCCGTCGGCCAGCGTGACTTCCTTGCGGTCGCACAGGCGCCGGCTCGCGCCGGCGAAGGGCGCGACCTGGTGGCTCTGCGGATAAAGGCTGATGTAGTCCGGCACGACGCGCACCTCGCCCACGCAGGGCCAAGTCGGTTCGGGGATGAATCCCGGCACGATGCCGTTGTTGGGCGTCGTTCCCAGGCTGGTGGTCGAGTTCTGCGCGTTGTTGGCGTTGTACCTGACGCCGGGGTTGCTCGATGCGAACAGCGTCGAGGCCGAACCGGCGGCCTCATACGCTGCGACCGACGCCTGATCGGGCACGATGAACACCGAGGTATTGCCGGCAAACTCCTGCGTGGCCGGTGCGGTGAAGTTGTCGCCGATCAGGATATTCTTGTCCTCCTCCTTGACCAGTTCGAAGCCCGGCGGCAGCACCACCTCGACCACGTACTTGCCCGGTGGCAGCATGGGTACGCCGGCATAAAGATCCGCTCCGGCGCCCGTTGCGGGCACCGGGTCGGGCACGCAAATGGAGCAGTTCGTTCCGCTCGTGGTGGGAATGCCATTGGCAGTGACCGAGGTCACGCTCGGGAACTTGTACATCCCGTCGTAGGGCATGGCCTGGGTCTGGTTCCAGTTGTGCATCCCGTCGTAGCACTTGAACTGCGAGTTGTACGGCAGCGCGGTGGCCGCGCCGGACGTGCCGCCGCCCCAGGCGGTCGCGCCCGGGTGCAGGTAGTTGTTGTAGTAGTCCAGGTACGAGGGCTGGTTGTAGAGCGTGAAGTAGAACAGGTCCGCACCCGACTGCCCGGGGCAGTTCGCGTTGGGCGTGGCCGTGGGGTTGAGCACCGTGTTGAATCCCTGGGCGTAGTCATCGAAGCTGCTGGTCGTGGTCCAGTCCACGAGCTTGAGCGTCGGCGTCACGCCGTCGGCCTCGAAGCCTTCCTGGTACAGGTTGATGCGCACGTGAGGAACCAGCGGCTCCCATTGCGTCTGCACCAGCATCATCGGGTCGTCGAAGGGGCGCGTCGAAGCGTAGACCACGTGGCCCTTGATGCCGCCGTTCTCGTTCAGGCCGCCCGCGGTGGAGCTTAAGTAGTACGGCGCCTTGCCGAACTCCATGAAGCTGAACTGCCCCGGGAAACCCTGCCAGCCGAGCGTGCCGCCGTGCCAGGGATTGTCGATGCGCCCGGTGGAAAGCGCCGTTGCGCAGGACACCGATGGGGCCACATACGTGGTGCCCGAACCGGAGGGTCCCGTGTACGTGCACGCCGGACTGGCGTTGCCAGTGCCCGGCGTCACGCTGCCCCCGCCGATCGAGGATCCCTTGCAATCGGCGTTCGTGCAGTACACCGAGCCTGGCGTGCGCAGGTTGATCGGCGCGCTGGGCAGCGACATGTCCTCGAACGTCCGCGCCAGGTACTGGGCCGTCACGGAGCTGCCGCACGCCGGATAGCCGGGAGTGCCGCACGATGGCGACCCGTCGGTCGGGCCGCCGGCGTCATAGATGCTGTGGGTACCCGTGTTCTTGTAGCGCGTCACGTCGGTCTCGACCACGTACCAGCTGAACAGCGGAAAGGTCTCGTTGAAGTTGGCCGTGCCGGTGAAGTCGGTCACCAGCAGGTTTTCCAGGCTGCCGTCGCGCAGCCGCACCGCCACGTTGGCAAAGGGAATCCCGGTCTCGGTCGACTGGAAGATGCCGTCCTTGTTGTCGTCGATGAAGGTCTTGGTCTGCAGGTTGGTCTGCCATTGCGTGGTCGCGATGTCGCCGAAGTTGCAAACGTTCTGCGACGACCCCGCTCCGGGACAGAACTGCGTCGGGTTGCCCAGGCGCACAGGGGTCGACAGGCCGTCCACCAGCGCGTCGTTCCACTGGTCGAAGGTCGTGACGCGCCAGTCGCCGTCGGGCAGTCCCGTCAGCGCGAAGGTGCCGTCGGCGTTGCACTTGGCAAAGGCGAAGTCCTCGCCATCCGGATCTCCGACGCTTACGTAGCATTGCGTCCAGGCGAAGGCGTCGTGCGAGCCACTGCCGTACAGGCGCTCGTCCGGGGTGCGGCTCAGGTGCTCGCCGACCACGCGGCCCTTGAGCGTGTTCTTGCAGCCGCCGCTGGACATGAGCTCGTTTTGCGCCGAGGACGCGACCGTTTGGCTGGTATTCACCGAGTAGGTTCCGGCGCCGCCCGGGGTACCCGAAAGCTGTGCGAGGATCGTTGTTCCAGGAGCGACACCCGTGCCCAGCACGGGCATGCCCACCGTAATCGTGCCGCTGTTGACGACCGTGACGGTCAACACGGCGCCGGTGATATAGCCGGTGTAGCTCGGCGTCGCGTTGACATTGATGTCGGTGGCCGCGCAGACACCGGGCAGTCGCGCGTTGATGATCGCCGGATTGGCAAAACCGATGCTGACGTGGAACGACGCCGGCCCGAACTCCTGGAAGTACGACGGTTCGCCGATCTTTGTAAAGGAGTCGTGCGCCTTCTGGCCGTCCAGCGTGTTGGTCTGCAGCCATTCCTCGCCGCGGGCAATGCGGTCGGCCCCGGGCGTGGCAATCACGCCCCAGCGTCCCGGCATCAGGTTGGAAATGACCGCCTGGCCCGCCAGCGGCGAGAGTGTGGCGTTGTCCGATTCGTATTTCGGGCACGTGACGATCATGCCGGTGATGCCGGCGGTGGCGGACGTACCGCCGGCCCCGACCGGCCCGGTGGTCGCATTGGTTCCGGCGCCGCCGTTGAGGCCGGCCTGCGAGATCGGGCAGGCGTTCAGCCCATTGGACGGATCGATCGTCCCGTCGAGCATGTTGGTCAAGGGCATGTTGAACATGTCGTAGGTCATCTGACCCGTGAAATCGCCATTGCCACCCATTGCATCCCACAGGTGCAGCTGGAATCCGCCCAGGCCGGGCTCGTTGGGCGCAAGCGCATCGAGCCCAGCCGGAGTGGTTGCGGTGCCGCTCGAATCGTGCTCGCCGTTAAGCGGGAAGTCGTCCTCGAACACGAACACCGACAAGCGGGCCGGCGGGTATGGCGAGGGGACCGCCTTCGCGGTGATGTTCATGCCGCCGGGCACGCAGATCTGCGGCGTCCCGTTCGGATTGGTCAGGCCGGCAGTGGTGCAGGTAACAGCACCGGTGCCCGATGCGAACGCGGTCGCGCCCACCGGGGCGAAGGTACACGTGTTACCCGCGCCGTTGGGAACGCAACGAACCGCCGGGATTGGCGCGCCGCCCATACCGTGGCCGCAAGTGGATTGACCTGTCGTGCCCGCCTGGTTTGTGAAGGTGCCGCAACTGCCCGAGGTATTGCTGGCCTCGAACGGGTTGGCCGCGTCACCTGGCAGCACCGAGATGTAGTAGCGCTTGGTCGGATCCAGGTACACCTGGCCCGGATCCACGCGCGTGAAACCTCCGTTGGTGCCATTCGGGTCGGGCCGGCACTGGCCGTTGCCGACGTCGCACACCACGGCCACATGCGCCCCGCTGCTCGGGTTGATCTGGGTCTGCCCGCCCTCGCAGGAGAGCGGTCCGGTACACCCCTGTGCAATGAAAGGCATGTAGCTCGTGTGGAAGTTCACGCCGAAAGTCGGGACGATTCCGGCGGTGGTGCCGAAACCCGCGATGTTCGTCGTCGGGCAGCCGGCCGGCGGCGGATTGGTCGTGCAGTTCGGATCGACGTAGAAGGTCTGGTCCTCTTCGATCACCCAGCGGTAGTCGGTGATCGGCGCGTTGGTGTAGCTGTCGACCACGTGAAAGGCGATATTGCTCGGCGGCAGGAAGATCAGCGTGGCGTTGGTTCCCGGCGTCGTCGTAGTGCCGGAAGTCGTCGTGGCGGTGGAAGAAACTATCGTGCCGCGGGTGCTCTGGACGCTATAGGCGACCGAGTAGCAGCGCGTGCCCGTGGGCAGGGCGGCCGGGCATGTGATCGTTCCGGTCGTGCCCGTGGCCGGCGCAGTGGCGGTAAAGCCGCCCATCACGTCGGCCACGATCGTCAGGCCGGCACTCGTGGGTGCGTTGGTTCCCGCAGTGACCAGGCTCAATGGGAAGCCCGCCGAGTCGGTGGCGCCGGCAAGCAGGCCGGGGTTGCGCACGGCCACATAGGTGTTGGTGGTCGACGTGAAGGTGTTGGCGCTCAGCGTGATCAGACCGGAGTCGGACGTCCCGTTCGCGCCAATGGTGACGTTGGCAGTCAGGCCGGAAGAGCACGTCGTCCCCGTGACCGAACCGTTGGCGCAATAGACGAAGGTCGCCGTGCCCGCGGAGTCGCCGCTGAAACCGGGCGCGGGCGTGAACGTGAACGTTCCGTTATGGTTCAGGATGACGGTGCCGGTGGTGGCCGCTGGCGCCTTCAGGAGCGTCACGCCGTAGACGCCGACGTCATTGGCTATTACCCCCTTGCCCGGGTCGGACACTACCAGCGGTGCGCAAGGAGCGGTGGAACAGGGCATCAGCGACGGATAACTGTCGGCGTTGGCCGTGACCGCGGTAGACGCAATTATTGACCCTGCTGGCGGCTCCGCCGAACCGTTCACGCCGATGTACGCCAGCATGCCGGCGTCGCGCTCGCTGGCGTTTCCAGACAGACTCAATTCGCGGTCGAAGATCGCAAAGGCCGTGCTTTGACTCGTGCTGGTGACGTTGATCAGCGCATCGAAGGTCTTGCCGGCGGCCATGAACACGTCGCTTTGCACCTTGGGAAGGCCCGGCATCAGGTTGCCGTCTTCGGCCACCAGCGAAAATCCCGGCACGACCGTTGTCGTTGCCGCTGTCGCGAGGGTCCCGACCGGCGTCGTCCCGCCGGCCGGTGTCGTTACATTGGTCTGTGTCCCCACGAGCGCTGGCACGTGCATGCGCGAACCGGCATTGGCCAGGCGCACCAGGACCGTGCCGGTCGTTGCAATAGCCGTGGTGGCCGTGCCAGCGACGGCCGGGAAGAGGGATATGGTGGCATTGGTGCGGTTGAATGCGACGCCATTGACGGTGTAGTAGAGCGGCGTGTAGTTGGCCGTCGGCGGATAGCAGGTATTGAAGGCCGGGTTGGCTCCGCCGCTGGACGTGAATTGATTGCCGCATCCGCCGGGCTGCCCCGACCAGACTGCGGTCTCGGTGAAACCGGACGTTGCGACTGCCGCGGCGACCTCGCCGTTCTGCACCGGGTCGATCTCGCCCAGGATGATCGGCACTTCGGCACTGTACGGCGCCGCACAAGCAGCAGCGGTGGCGGAACTTGTTGGGGAAACGTAGGCGCAGCCGAGCGTCGTGGTCGCAGGCGCGATCGGCGTGGCACTCGGCGCATCGGTGACGATCAGGATGCCGTACAGGCCCATCGGAACCTGGATGGACGGGTGCGTACCCGATTCGATAAGGTAGGTGCCGGGTTGCAGACCGGGCTGCCCGGAGGCGCAATTGCCAAAGCACAGTGCCGTGGCAGAGGGTGAGGTAGAGGCGGCCGCTGCCGCCACCTCGGTGCCGAAGGACTGCACGCGCGGGCCCTGCGGCGGCGGCGTGAATCCTGGCGCACTACCCACGGTCGACCATGTCACCGTATTGGTTACCTGGCCGGTGTGGCCCGGACTAGCCGTGCAGGTCACGCCGCCGTGCTGGATACCGGTAGCGCTATCCAGGCAGCTGGTCCCCACCGAACCGAGGCCGCCGCCCAGCTGGCCAAGGATCACCAGGGACGTAGGAATGCCGTTCGTGGCGGTACCGGCAGTGAACAGCAGGTTGTTGACCAGGTTGATCTGCAGTGTCGTGCTGCTGACCTGCGTCGTAACGGCAGTCGTACCGGTCCCCGACGTGCTGCTGGTGAAGGTGTAGGGGATCGTGATCACCACGGGGGACCACATGCTCCCGACGGATGCCGCAGGCGTCGTGGTCGCCGTATTGAAAGCCTGTACCGCGGGATTGGCCGCGGCGCAGGTCGCAGTGGAAGTGCCCGCTGCGAGCGTGCCGCAGGTGTAGCCCCACATCGGGATCACCGAGCCATCCGGCGCCACGTAGTTGCTGGAGGCTGCGGTCAGGTTGACCTGCTGCGGCGCGGTCTGGGCCAATGCGCCGACGCTGGCCAGCAGGAGTACGGAAGCCGCGATTACCGACTTGATCATGGCGGCCTGGAACGGATTGGGTCTCATCGAGATCTCTCCTCCTGCTATTTCGATTCGTCGATCACGAATTCACGCGAATCGACCAGCATCATCATCAGCATGCCGCCCGGAAACACGTTGTTCGTCGTGATCTCGCGCTCGTTGTGCGAGTGCCACATGTAGGCCCAGCCGCGCTCGTTGGCGGGGTTGGCCTGCGTATTGGACGGCTGAAGATTCACGCAACCATTGGCTCCGGCCACCGATGCCGACGCGCCACCTTGCAGGCAACCCGAGGCCGTCCCGTTGTTGCCGTTGGCGGCGGTCAAGGTCGAATCGGCGCGCACTGTCGCATCGGGCCCCAGGTACGGGCTGCCGCCATACCAGGCGCCATTGGTGAAGATGTTCGGGCTGGGCAAGGTCATTGGTCCGCCACTGTTGACGTCACCGAACGGATTGGTTTCGAGCGGCTTGTTGTGGTCCTGGCACCACTCGAAGTAGTTGATCGTGTTGGACGGAGCGGCCGGGGAGCTGAATGCCGTGTAGTAGCCGTTCACGTCCGGATAGCACGGCAGCAGGGCGTTGGCATCCCCGGTGTTGGACGTCGGATTGTGACCGTAGGCATCCCAGTTCAGGCCCTTGAGCGTGACCTCGAAGATGCCGTCGAAGGACTGGCCCGGGAAGGTATCGGTGGTGAACATCAGCATGCCGGCGAGCGCCTGCGCCGTCAGCGCCTGGCCGCCCACCGTGTTGCCGGTATAGGTCATCAGGGAGTTGCTCAATATCGGGTTGCCGTCGCGCGCCAGGATGCGCACGTGGTTGGCGTGCTCGTGGAAGGGGTGCTCCCAGCGCCCGGTCCCGATCACCCGCAGCAAGGTGCGCTCTCCCGGGTGCATGTGCGGATTGCCGTTGTACGGCTGGTGCGGGTACGGGCTGTCGTAGTTGGGGTCCATGTCGTCGGGCATCGAGCGGCCATTGACCATGTAGTAGGCCGGTCGGTATGGCTCGGTGGGAACCTCGAGCGGGCAGCCGTTGGACGCAAATCCGGTCGTAGCGCCGCAGGCCACGACGCGGTTCGGGTCGGTAACCTGGGCGTAGGCCTCGCGGTGGATGTTGATGTCCATCTCGGAGAACTGGAACAGGTATTCGCGGTCGTAGCACGAGTCCGGGTGGTTGTAGGCGGCGCCAACCCCCCCAGTCGCGTTGGCCAGGCGGAAGTCGGCCTCGCCCCATGCCACTTCCACGGCCTTGTTGGCGGAGGCATACCCGGTCGTGCAGGTCGCGGGGATCGTGCTGGGCAGCACGATGATGGCGCCGAAGAGACCCATCTCCACCTGCAGGTCGCTCTGGGTTCCGCTGTAATAGCTGCGGGTTCCCGGCCGGTCGGCGACAAATGTATAGGTGCAGGTGCTGGCCGGCGCTGCCTCGCCGGTCAAAAGTCCCGCGGTGCAGCCCCCCGATGTAGTCACGTTGAATCCGGGGAACAGGATAGACGTCGACCCGGCAGATGTTGGCAGCTGGTTGGTCAAGGTCACGGTGACGGTGGCCCCTTGCGTCACGACCAGTGTCGGCCCCGGGATCTGCATCGTCGAACAGGATCCGATCGAGGACATCGGCGCCGGTACGAAGGTCGGCGTCGTGCCGGACGTGCAGCCATAGCCCCACGTATAGACCTGGTTGCCGTCGGGCTGGTTGATGAACCCCGGTGCGGCCGTCAGGAGAAAGTTCGCGGTCGTCCCGGTACCGCTGATGCCTGGCACGGCCGCACTGACGCCGGCGCTCCACGTCAGGGCCGCCGCGGTGGCGAGCAAGGCGAGTCGCTTCATCGAATTTGCCTTTCGGGTGATCGTTGCGCTCATTGCCGCCCCCTAGTTGACATGGATCTCGGTCATCTCGCCACCGAAGTTCTCGGCATCGTTGGCCAGGTGATCGAGGTTGGGCGAGTACAGCCAGTACACGCTGCCCGCCGGAAGCGGCGTCGTGCAGGTCGACGAGGGATCGGCCGGGTTGGAACGCACCTGGCAGGTATCGAGGATCACATCCAGCGATTCGCCGCCGCCCAGCGTGATGGAATTGGTGAAGTAGCCGGTGTTGTTGCCGGCCTGGTCGCGCAGCAGCTTCGCGTTGTAGCCGACCACGTACATCCGGATGCCCAGCGTACCCAGCGTGTGGTATTCGGAAACCGACAGGTTCACCAGGCGCAGCAGCGCACGCTGGCCCGCCGGAATGTTGACCACCGCCGCCAGCGGCTGCGAGTAGTGCGCCTTGCCGTCGGAAGACTGCGTCTGCAGCGGGCCCGGCGTGGCGGTGTCCGGATAGCTGCGGCCGTTGAGCAGCCAATACTTGTCTTTCATGTCGACGAAGGCTTCCGGGTTGAAGGTCATGCCCACGAAGTGGAAGTTCGGATCGAACCCGTGCATCTGGATCGGGTACTCGACGTCGTAGTAGCTCGAGCCGTCGCCGTCGTTGTAGGCGTAATTTCCCTGCGGAGCGCGCGCCACTGAATTGTTGACGGCCGGCGCCGGATTGCTGCACAGGATGTCGGTGTGCGAATCGCACTTGGTGCGCAGGTCGCCTGCCTGCCCCGGCCCGGTGGTGGTTCCTATCGTTCCGGTGCCCGCGCCATTGGCCAGCGCGTAGTACAGGTTGGTGCCGACGGGCAGGCGGTTTTGCCGTGCACGCACATAGAGTTGACCCACCATGCCCATTTGCAAGTGTTCGGGCGGGGTGATGTGGCAGTGCCAGAAATAGGTGCCCGCGTCCGGCGACAGGTAGTAATAGGTGAAGCTGCCGCCGATGTTGATTGCCACCGAAGCGTCCGGCACGCCGTCGTAGAACGCCGAGGCGTTCGGGTAGCCGTGGAAGTGCACCGTGTGCTGCTCGAAGAGGTCCGGCCGCATCAGCATGCCGACGTTGGTCAGCGTGAGGAAGAACTCGTCGTCCTCGTCCATGGTGATCAGTGGCGCCGGAATATTGCCGTTCATGACTCCCACGTCCATGATCTGGCGCGGATCGACGTGGCCGTCCAGGCCAAAATAATTGCCGCCCATCGGCAGCGCAGGACACGGAGTCGTAGTCGAACCGGTGGCCGTGGCCGCGTTGTTGGCGGCGATGCAGTCGTTGTCGACCTGCAGACCCACCGCACCGTTCCATGTGAAGGCCGGCGCCGCGGTTCCGCCGGAACCCGGCAAATACGTGCCGCTGGCGGAAGCGCCGTCGGAGGTGGCCGGGTCGCCCGGCAGCAGTGTTTGCGGCGCAAGCGTGTTGTAGATATCCGGAGGCGACGCGCCGGTACCGCGGTCGAACGCGCCATCCGGATTGCCGTAGGCAATGCTCGCCAGCCCCGATAGCGGCCCGAAGGCAAACAGGAAGATCTGGTGGCCGTCGGCGGTACTGGCGTAGCCGTCGCCGCCCGAGATCTGCTGGCACTTGATGGCGCCGTTGGGCTGGCCGGCAGTGGGCCCGAGAAAACTCACGGGCGCCTTGGGTACCTCGTAACCTGAGCCAGGCGTTCCGGCGGTACCCGTTCCCGTATACGCAAGTGCGGTGGGTCCGAGGTACTGCGGCTCGCCGTTGACGGACGTATATGCGGGGGTGCTACTGGTGTTGGCCGTCGGATCCGGGTGAGTGATCGTGCTGGTAGGGCACTGCACGCGGAAGGACTGACCATAGGCAGGTGTTGCGGCGAAATAGGCGGCGACCAGCCCGCACAGTCCCAGCCAGAAGAGCAGGCCGGACGGAGCCCTGATCGCGATGCGCTGATGCTGATTTTGCATCTTGGTTCCTCCCGAAATTGCTATCCACGCGCGCCATGCAGTAGTCAGCAAAGCAGGACGTGACGCCAATACTTGGGATCGTCAATTCAGGCGATCATGGTCAACCGAACTTCCGATCCCGCATGGCCGTCATGTTGAAACTATGAATGGCTCTCAACTAGGCGTACGGCTACTACGATTGAATAGGAATCTTTTCTTAAGGATAGGAAATTTCCGTCAAGAAATTTAAGTGTCCATCGAAGTCAAACATCCGAGTCCCTGCGCGAAATGAGGGAAACGAGACATGGTTCACTTGGCGAGCTGAAGCTGGAATTCCGCAAGCGAATAAAAACCATGATTGCGTAATTGCGTATTAGTACCCATATGATTGCGGGTGATATGTGATAGGAAATCGTCAAACAATGCTTAAGCGTCATTTAAGAAAGGGTATTCCCCCATAGGATCTTTTTCTTAACCGGAGCTAATATTCTGCAGACTGGAAAATTGGGAACGAATCCCGTTTAGGGTGCCAAGGTGGCAGGAACAAAGAAGCGGTTCCGTCGGCAAACCTGAGCGAGAGATCCCACCGCAGGTCAGTTTCCAGCCGTACTCCAGCGCCAAGGAGGAAAAATGGTTCGATTGCTGATCGCCGACGATCACCGGATATTCCGCGAAGGACTGTCGCGCCTGTTGCGCGACCACGAGGACCTCGACGTCGTGGCCGAAGCGGGCAATCATGGCGACGTCATCAGCGCGCTGCGCGTGCACCAGATCGACATTATCTTGCTCGACCTCACGATGCCCGGACGCGACGGCATAGAACTCATCAGCCACATCAAGGAAGTCGAACCGACGGTGAAGATCCTCATCGTCACCATGCACAGCGCCGATTTCTCCGCCGTGCGCGCGCTTCGCGCCGGCGTCGACGGCTACATGACCAAGGAGAATGCGGCCGCCGATGTCGTGCTGGCGATCCGCCAGATCTCGCGCGGTACGCGCTATGTCTGCCCGCGCGTTGCCGAGCGCCTGGCTCTGGGCGTTGCCGGCAATGGCAGCCGCCGCCAGGCACACGAGTGCCTGTCCGATCGCGAATTCAAGATCTTCGAAATGCTCGTCGCCGGCAAGCGCGGCGCCGACATCGCCAGCGAACTGTGCCTGAGCGAGAAGACCGTGAGCACGCACAAGACGCACGTGCTGCGCAAGCTCGACCTGCACAGCAGCACCGACCTGGTACGGTACGCGATACGCCACCAGCTGGTTGCCGATTGACGCCGTGGTGACGGTCGCCTGATGCCGCTGCGCGCCGGCGGGCTCCCCCGGTCGGCCATGGCGGCGTTCGGACCGGCGCATCCTCCCCGCGCTGCCACGGGCTCGCCATGAACCTGGTACAGGCCCTGGATGCCGAGCGCCGGCGCATCAGCGAGGACCTGCACGACCACGCCGGTCCCGACCTGGCCGCGGCGGCCCTGCACCTGCGGGCCATCGACGCGCGGCTCGTCAGCGCCCTGCCCGCGCCCGATGCCGCCGAGGTGCGGCGCCTGCTGGCCGAGGTGCAGTCGCTGCTGGCCGCCGCGATCACCCAGATCCGCGACCTCTCCGCCGACCTGCGGCCGGCGCGCCTGCAGTACGCGGGCCTGCTGCCCACTCTCGACGACCTGCTGCGCAAGTACCAGGCGCGCACCGGGCGTGCCGCGCGCCTCGATGCGCCGCTGGACACTGGCGGGCGCCCGGCGCGGCGCCTGGCGCCGGCCATCGAGTGGCTGATCTTTCGCGTGGTGCAGGAGGCGCTGACCAACTGCGCACGCCATGCGGCCGCGCATGAGGTGGTCGTCGCACTGCGGCGGGCTGACGACGATCTGCAGCTGGACATCCGCGACGATGGCGTCGGCTTCGATCCGGCAGTCGTCGGCACGGCGCCGCAGGCACCCGGCCTCGGACTGTTGACGATGCAGGAGCGCGTGGTGCTGGCCGGCGGCCGCTACGCGCTGACCTCGAGTCCGGGCGCCGGCACGCGCATCGAAGTGCATCTGCCGCTGGCACCGCGGCGCGCCGCGCGCGGCGCCGGCACGCCGCCCGCGTAGCGCTCAGGTTGCCGGCGCTTGCGCGCGCCTCAGCGCGAATCCATGTAGGAAGTCGCCAGCGCAATCTCCCGCAGGAAGCACAGCAGCCCGCAGATCAGCGAGAACATCGCCGTGATGAACAGCAGGCTGACCGCGCGCGAGGGGTCGACCCCCAGCTCGGAGGCGAGGAACAGCACCGCGATGACGACGCAGACCAGCAGCGCGCAGGTCGTGCACAGGCTGATGGCGCGGTGGATCCAGCGGCGCCGCCGGTCGAGCATGGCCATCTCGCCGCGCCGATCGCGCAGCAGCTGCAGCTCGGCGTCGCGCGCCGTCGCGCGGGCGTGCGCGTCCTGGGTTTCGTGCACGAAGGTGTCGAGCGCGCGGAAGCGGTCGATGATGCGCGACAGGCGGTTGGTGAGCACGCCCAGGATCGCCCCCACGCCGGTGAGCAGGAATACCGGCGCCACCGCCTGCTGGATGACGTGCGCAACGACATTGATTTCGGCGCCGGTAGCGGCCATCGGCTCGGGGGAAAGTCGCCAAGGAGGGCCGGAACACTAGCACGAGTCGGCGCGCGCCGCCGCGGCGGGAACCGCCATTGCGCAGCCGTTCGCCCTATCCCGCAAGAGGGATGACGGCCGGGCGGCGCTCCCGCAAAATGGCGCCATGACATCACCGCAACGAAAATCGCCGGCGCAGCACCGCCAATGCGAACCCGCTGGACGTTTCGGCAGCAAGGCGGCGCCGCGCGACCGACCGCCGGCACGCCGGCGCCCCCGGATCGCGGCCATGCGCACCGGCGCCCTTGCCCTGCTGGTTGCGCCGCTGCTGCTGGATGGCTGCGGCGGCAGCAGCGCCTCGGGCAGCAGTGCCGCCGCACCGGCGGCCGTCGTCGTGCGCCAGGTCTCGGTGGCCAGTACGCTGGGCACCGCCTGCGGCACGGCAATCGCCAGCGCGTCCAGCAGCCCGCCGGAAGCCTACGCGGCCAATTCCGCGGTACAGCCGCAGTTGGCGGCCAGTCCCGTACAGCCAACCCAGCTCTTCGGCGTCTGGGAGCAGGATCGCTGGAATGCCATCGGCACGCGGGCGATCGAGGTCGCCGCGAGCGGCGACGGCGGACTCACCTGGGGCACCACCGCGCCGCTGCCGTTCTCGGCCTGCGGCAGCACGGTCACGCCGGGAGCGGCCTACGACCGCGCCTCCGATCCCTCGATCGCCGTCGGCCACGGCAACGTCGTCGTCGCCAGTGCGCTGGCATTTTCCGCCGGCGGTTTTCTCGCCAGTGGCGGCACGAGCGCGGTGCTCGTGGCCCGGTCGACCGACGGCGGCGCCACCTGGCAGGCGGCGCAGGCCGTGCATGCCGATGCCGGCAGTGGCTCCGGGCCGTTCTATTTCAACGATCGCGATGCCATCGCCGCGGACCCGGCGGGGCCCGACGTCTACCTCGTATGGGACCGCCTCGCCAGCGACAATACGGTGGAGTCCATCCCCACCTGGCTGGCGCACTCCGGCGACGGCGGCCTCACCTGGGACGCCGCGCGCGTCATCTTCGATCCGGGCGTGCTCAACCAGACATTCAATAACCAGCCGCTGGTCCTGCCGGACGGCTCGGTGGTCGTTGTCTTCACGCTGCTCAACGGCTTTGGCGCGCAGCTGCAGGCGATCCGTTCGGCCGACCACGGTGCCACGTGGTCGAACGCCGTGTACATCGCCACGCCGCAGTCGTCCGGCACCACCGATCCGATTTCCGGCGGCCCGCCGATCCGCGACAGCGCCAACATGGCGCAGACGGCGGTCGACCCGGTGAATGGCACCCTGGCCGCGGTGTGGCAGCAGACCGGCTTTGCCGGCGCCGCGCACGATGGCATCGCGCTGAGCCTGTCGCGCGACAAGGGCGCGACATGGTCCGCGCCGGTGCAGGTCAATGCCGTGCCGGCCGTCGCCGCGTTCGATCCCGCCGTGCATTTTGGCGCGGGCGGCCGCATCGCCGTGACCTACTACGACTTTCGCGACGATGTCGCCGGCGCGCCGGTGCTCGGCACCGGCGCGTGGCTGCGCGAGTCGGCCGACGGCGGGACCACCTGGACCGAGACGCGCATTGCCGGCCCATTCGACCTGCTGCAGGCGCCGCCCGCGGACCTGACCGCGGGTACGACCGGCAGCGCGCGCTTCCTCGGGGACCAGCAGGCACTGGCCTGGAACGGCAGCAGCTGGACGGCGCTGTTCGGGGCGACGACGGCGCAGGGCGGCAGGGTTTTTGCGGGCGTCGTGCCCTAGCGCAGGCCCGCCCTCACCCCGGCCCTCTCCCTATGGGAGAGGGGGACGATGCCGCCGCGCAGCGGAGCGTCTCAGTTCTCGCTGCCCTCGATCGCCAGGCTGAGCTGGGACAGCCCCGAGCCCTCCACCAGCGGCGGCGCCAGGCGCGCGCGCTCGATGCGGTCCAGGTAGGCGGGGCTGACGTCGCCGGTCACGTAGTGCCCGTCGAAGCAGGACGCCTCGAAGCCGGCGAGCGCGGGATTGCAGTCGCGCACCGCGCGCTTGAGGTCGTCCAGGTCCTGGAAGATCAGCGCGTCGGCGCCGATGGCGGCCTTGATCTCGTCGGCGCTGCGCGCGCTGGCGATGAGCTCGGTGCGCGTGGGCATGTCGATGCCATAGACGTTGGGAAAGCGCACCGGCGGGGCCGAGGACGCGAAGTAGACGCGCGCGGCGCCGGCGTCGCGCGCCATCTGCACGATCTCCTGGCTGGTGGTGCCGCGCACGATGGAATCGTCGACCAGCAGCACGCTCTTGCCCTTGAATTCGACGCCGATGGCGTTGAGCTTCTGGCGTACCGATTTGGCGCGCACCGCCTGCCCCGGCATGATGAAGGTGCGGCCGATGTAGCGGTTCTTGATGAAGCCTTCGCGGTAATCGAGGCCCAGCTTGAGCGCCAGCTGCATCGCGGCCGGGCGGCTCGAATCGGGGATCGGCATCACGACGTCGATCTCGCCGGTGCGCAGTTCGCTGGCCACGCGCCGCGCCAGGTATTCGCCCAGGCGCAGGCGGGCGGCGTAGACCGAGACGCCGTCGAGCATCGAATCGGGCCGCGCCAGGTAGACGTACTCGAACAGGCAGGGATTGAGCGTCGGGTCCCGGGCGCACTGCGTGGCGAAGAAACGTCCTTCGTAATCGATGAAGATGGCCTCGCCCGGCGCCACGTCGCGCACCAGGCGGAAACCCAGCCCATCGAGGGCCACCGACTCGGAGGCGACCATGTATTCGGTACCCTGGTCGGTCTCGTTGACGCCGAAGCACAGCGGCCGGATGCCGTAGGGGTCGCGGAAGGCCAGCAGGCCGTAGCCGGCGATCTCGGCGACCACCGCGTAGGCGCCGCGCACGCGGCCGTGCACCGCGGTGACCGCACGGAAGATGGTGGCCGGATCGAGCACGATGCCGTCGCTGGCCAGTTCGAGCTCGTGCGCCAGCACGTTGAGCAGGACTTCGGAATCGGAATTGGTGTTGATGTGGCGCCGGTCGCGGCGGAACATCTCGTCCTTCATGCGCTCGGCATTGGTGAGGTTGCCGTTGTGCACGAGGCTGATGCCGAACGGCGCATTGACGTAGAAGGGCTGCGCCTCCTCGGTGTCCGTGGCCGAACCCTGCGTCGGGTAGCGCACCTGGGCAATGCCGGAAATGCCCGGCAGCGAGCGCATGTTGCGGGTACGGAACACGTCGCGCGCCAGGCCGCCGCCCTTGTGCATGTGGAAGCGGTTGCCGTTGACAGTGCAGATGCCGGCGGCGTCCTGGCCGCGGTGTTGCAGCAGCAGCAGCGCGTCGTACAGCAACTGGTTTACGGGCGAGTTTGCCACCACGCCGACGATTCCGCACATAGGCTCAGTCTCCCGACATCACACCAGTGGCACGCGGCGGTTGGGCACGCTGCCCGCCATCCAGTGCCAGACCTGCTCGAGGTAGGGCCCGCTGGCCGAATGGCGCCACGCACGGCTGTCCGACAGGCCCCCTTCGACGACGATCCAGGTGATCAAAAGCAGCACCAGGCTGCCGCGCAGCGCACCGAACACCGCACCGAGCACCCGGTCCGCGCCGGCCAGGTTCGACGCGGTCACCACGGTACGCAGCAGGCGCCCGAGTACCGCCGCCAGGACGACACCCAGCAGCACGATCAGCAGCGCGCCGAGCACGGCGTGCACGAGCGGCGGTGCGGCAAAGGGTAACAGACCGCCCAGCGGCCCCGCATAGCGGAACGCCAGCACGCCGATGCAGATCCACGCGATCATCGATACCAGCTCGCGCGTCAACCCGCGCCACAGGCCCCACAGCACCGACAGCAGCACCAGGACCGCGAAGATTGCGTCAACGATGCTCATATGGGGTCGATGCGGTCCGCTGCAAGGTGGCGGGCGTCATGCGCCCACGATATTGGCGTCCACGCCCAGCGCGCGCAGCCGCGCCCGGGCCCGATCGGCCTCCGCGCGGGTGGCAAAGGGCCCCAGGCGCACGCGATAGCGCACGCCCTCGCCGGTTTCCGAGCGCTCGACGAACGGCGCCAGGCCGGCCTTGCTGAGCCGGTTGGCCAGGTCCTGCGCGGTGCTTTGGCGCGCCATGGCACCGGCCTGCACGAAGATCCTGCCGGCCGCGGCGTGCTTTTTCGGATGCGCGGGCGGTTCCGCGGACGCCGGCGCCGCTAGCGCGGCCGCTGGCGCCTCCGCGGCAGCATCGGCGGCCGAGCCGGGTGCCGCCGGAACGGCCGCGGCATCGGCCGGCGCGGGTGCCGCCGACGGCGCGACTGCTGCCGCCGGCGGCGCCAGGTGCGGGGCAAACGGGGTCTTGTCGCTGGGCAGGTCGATCGGGATGCTGTCCGGCACCGCACGCGGTGCCGGATCGAGGATCATCGGTACGAGGATGATGGCCGCCAGCAGCAGTGCACAGGCGCCGATCAGGCGCCGGCGCGTCCGTACCCGGACCAGCAGCGCGGCGGCCTCGTCGGCATCGGGATCGCCGGCGGGATCGAATGCGGGCTCCGGACCTGCGTCGGGCACATCCGGCGACTTCCGCCGGGGCCGCTTGCGCTTCCAGAACGCCAGTTTCATCGCGATACGCGCTCCAACCATCGCAGGGCTTCCGCGACGATGACGAATGATCCAAACACGACGATTCTATCATCCGGACCCACCTGCTCCCGCAGTTGCGCGAGCGCCGCGGCGACCGATTCGTGGCCGGTGGCGGGTGCGCCCTGCAGCAGCGGCTGCAGGTCGGCCACGGCGCGGCCGCGCTCGCCCGTCGTGGGCACGAGGTGCCAGTGATCGACCACGGACGCCAGCGCCGCGCACACCGCGCCCGCGTCCTTGTCGCGCAGCATGCCGAACACGGCGTGCGTGCGCATCGCCGGCGCCGGGTGATCCGCCAGGCCGCCTGCCGGCGCATGCTCGCGCAGCGCGCCGGCCAGCGCCCGCGCGGCATGCGGGTTGTGCGCCACGTCCAGGATCAGTGCCGGCTGTCCCGGGACCACCTGGAAGCGGCCGGGCAGGCTGACCGACGCGAGCCCGCGGCGCACCGCGCCCTGGTCCACCGGCAGCACGTCGGCCAGTGCCTCCAGGGCCGCCAGCACGCCGGACGCATTGCGCAGCTGGTGCGCGCCGCGCAGTGCCGGCCAGGGCAATGCCAGCCGGTCGGCCCGGCGGCCGCGATAATTCCACTGCCGCAGGCCTGCCGCCGGTTCGTCGGTGAAGTCGCGCCCATGGCACCACAGGTCGGCGCCGATCGCCGCCGCGTACGCCAGCAGGCTGTCCGGCGGATCAGGCTCCACGCAGATCGCCGGCCGCCCGGACCGGAAGATGTGGGCCTTTTCGCGGCCGATGTCCTCGCGCGTCGGGCCCAGCAGGTCGGTATGGTCCAGGTCGATCGTCGTCACCACCGCGCAGTCGGCATCGACGATGTTCACCGCGTCCAGCCGCCCGCCCAGCCCGACCTCCAGGACGGCCGCGTCGAGCCGCTGCTGGGCAAACCAGCACAGCACCACCAGCGTGGTGAATTCGAAGTAGGTGAGCGTCACGCCCTGGCGGGCCTGCTCGACCGCGTGAAAGTGCGGCACCAGCTGGGCGTCGCCGGCCGGCACGCCGTCGATCAGCGCGCGCTCGTTGAACGCCAGCAGGTGCGGCGAGCCGTAGCGGCCCACGCGATAGCCGGCAGCGCGCAGTATCGCCTCGAGCATCGCGCAGGTGGAACCCTTGCCATTGGTTCCGCCGACGACGATCGTGCGCGCGCTGCCGCGCAGCGCCAGGCGCGCGGCCACGGCCTGCACGCGGGCCAGGCCCAGTTCGACGGGACGATGGTGCAGACGCTCGACATAGGCCAGCCACGCGTCCAGCGTGTCCGGCAGCGTCATGGCGCGGGCACCGGCTATACGATCGCCTCGGCCGGCTGGCGCTGCAGCAGGGCCAGCAGCCGTGCCAGGACATCGCGCATCTCGCGCCGGTCGACGATCATGTCGATGGCGCCCTTCTGCAGCAGGAACTCGGCGCGCTGGAAGCCCTCGGGCAGCTTCTCGCGCACGGTCTGCTCGATCACCCGCGGCCCGGCAAAGCCGATCAGGGCCTTGGGCTCGGCGATCACCACGTCGCCCATGAACGCGAAGCTGGCCGATACGCCGCCGGTGGTCGGATGGCACAGCACCGAGATGAACGGCAGTCCCACCTGGCCCATGCGCGCCACCATCGCGGTGGTCTTGGCCATCTGCAGCAGCGACAGCAGCCCTTCCTGCATGCGCGCACCGCCGGTGGCCGTGATGCATACCAGCGGGATCTTCTGCTCGAGCGCCACCTGGGCGGCCCGCGCGAAGCGCTCGCCGACGACCGAGCCCATCGACCCGGCCATGAACTCGAATTCGAAGGCGGCCACCACCACCGGGATCGCGCGGATGGCGCCGGCATAGACGACCAGGGCATCGGACTCGCCGGTATCGCGCGCCGCATCGCTGAGCCGATCGCTGTACTTGCGGCTGTCCTTGAAGCGCAGCGTATCGACCGGCAGAACTTCCTGGCCAATCTCGTAGCGGCCTTCCGGATCGAGCAGCGCGTCCAGGCGCTCGCGCGTGCGGATGCGCATGTGGTGGTCGCACTTGGGGCAGACCTGCAGGCTGCGCTCGAGCTCGGCGCTGTAGAGCACCGACTCGCAGCCGGGGCACTTGGTCCAGACGCCTTCGGGGACCGTCTTGCGCGCGCCGCCCGGCTTGATGCGGGGCGGTAGGAGCTTCTCGATCCAACTCATCGTGTGTCCTTCCGGAAAACAATCGGGTCGCCGGCCGCCAGCCGGGGGCGAAACGGGGGGACGTCCGGCATCAGTGCACCGCCACAGCCGCGGCATCGACCGCGGCGCGGATGTCGGCGATCAGGCTGGAAGCGGCCGCCACGGCGCCGCCGGGGCCGGCCGCTTCGATCGCCTCGACCAGGCGGCTGCCCACCACCACGGCGTCGGCGATGCGTGCCATGGCCGCGGCGCTGGCGCCGTCCCGGATGCCGAAGCCCACGGCCAGCGGCAGTGTGCTGCGCGCCCGAATGGCGGGCAATCGCGCGGCCACGGCATCGACATCGAGGTGGCCGGCTCCCGTGATGCCCTTGAGGCTGACGTAATACAGGAAGCCGCCGGCATTGCGCGCGACCTGCTCGATGCGCGCCTCGGTCGAGGTCGGCGCCAGCAGGAAGATCGGGGCGATGCCCGCGCGCCGCAGCGCAGCAGCGAAGGCTTCGCATTCCTCCGGCGGATAGTCGACCACGATGACGCCATCGACACCGGCCTCGGCGGCCGCAGCGACGAAGGCGTCCGCGCCGAAGCGTTCGATCGGATTGGCATAGCCCATCAGCACGATGGGCGTGGCCGCATCGGTCTGGCGGAACGTCCTGACCATCTGCAGGCAGGCGCCCAGCCCCACGCCGTTGCGGATGCCGCGTTCGGCAGCGCGCTGGATCACCGGGCCGTCGGCCATGGGATCGGAGAACGGTACGCCCAGCTCGAGCAGGTCGGCGCCGGAGCGCACCAGCGCGTGCAGCAAGGGCACGGTGAGCTCGGCCGCGGGGTCGCCGCCGGCGATGTAGGTGATGAGGCCGGTGCGGCGCCGCGCGCGCAACTGGGCAAAGCGCGCGGCGATCCGGCCGGCAGCGGCGGCCGTCATGCCGTCGGTCCGCCGCGCGCGGCGCCCATGTCCTTCATGCCGCCGGCTTCGGCAACGATGTGCAGGTCCTTGTCGCCGCGCCCGCTCAGGTTCACCAGCAGGACCTTGTCGGGCCCGAGTTGCGGTGCCAGCTGGGCGGCATACGCGAGCGCGTGGCTCGATTCGAGCGCCGGGATGATGCCCTCGATGCGGCAGCAGTCGTGGAAGGCCTGCAGCGCCTGGTCGTCGGTGACCCCGACATAGCGGGCGCGCCCGCTGTCCTTGAGCCAGGCGTGCTCGGGACCGACGCCGGGGTAGTCCAGGCCCGCGCTGATGCTGTGGGTCTCCTGGATCTGGCCATTGGCGTCCTGCAGCAGGTAGGTGCGGTTGCCGTGCAGCACGCCCGGCGTACCGCGCTCCAGGCTGGCCGCGTGCTGGCCCGAATCGAGGCCCTTGCCGGCGGCCTCGACACCGATGAGCTCTACGCCCGGCAGGTTGATGTAGTCGTAGAAGATGCCCATCGCGTTGCTGCCGCCGCCCACGCAGGCGATCACGGCATCGGGCTGGCGTCCGACCATCTCCGGCATCTGCCAGAGGCACTCCTTGCCCACCACCGAATTGAAGTCGCGCACCATCATTGGATAGGGATGCGGCCCGGCCACGGTGCCGATGATGTAGAACGTGTCGTCGACGTTGGTCACCCAGTCGCGCAGCGCCTCGTTGAGGGCGTCCTTGAGGGTGCGCGAACCGCTCTGCACCGGCCGCACCTCGGCGCCGAGCAGGCGCATGCGGTACACGTTGGCGGCCTGGCGGCGGATGTCCTCGCTGCCCATGTAGACCACGCACTCCATGCCGAAGCGCGCCGCCACCGTGGCCGAGGCCACGCCGTGCTGGCCGGCGCCGGTCTCGGCGATGACGCGCTGCTTGCCCATCTTGCGCGCCAGCAGCGCCTGGCCCATCGTGTTGTTGATCTTGTGGGCGCCGGTGTGGTTGAGGTCCTCGCGCTTGAAGTAGATCTGCGCGCCGCCAAGCAACTGGCTCCAGCGCCGGGCGGCGTAGATGGGACTGGGCCGGCCGACGAAATGCTTGAGCTCGCTGTGGAATTCGGCCATGAAGGCCGGGTCGTCGCGGCTCGCCAGGTAGGCGTCGCGCAGCGCGTCGAGGGCGCGAAACAGCGTTTCGGCCACGAAACTGCCGCCGTAGGGGCCGAAATGGCCGCGCGCGTCCGGTAGGTCGTAAAGATTCATGCTGCTCCGTCCTGCGCCGGATCCCCGGCCATGTCTGCTGCCGCGTCGGCCGCCCGCACCGCGGCCAGGAAAGCCTGCATGCGCTCGACGCTCTTGATTCCGCGGGCCGTCTCGACCCCGCTGCTCACGTCCACCGCGTGCGGGCGCACCTGGCCGATTGCCGCGGCGACGTTCTGCGCCTGCAGGCCGCCCGCCAGGATCAGCGGCAGGGTGCGCTGCGCCGGCGGCGGCACGCGCTGCCACGGAAAGCTGCGGCCCGAGCCGCCGAAGGCCGCGGCGCCCGTGGGCGGCGTATCGGCCAGCAAACCGGCGGCATCGGCGTACCGAACCTCAAAGTCTAGCAAATCGACGCCCTCGGCCAGGGCCACCGCCCGCACGTACGGACGGCCGAAAGACCGGCACCAGGCGGGGTCTTCGCCGCCATGGAACTGCAGCAGTGCGTTGGGCACGCTGGTCAATGCCCGCTCGACCGCGACCGCCGGCGCATCGACGAACAGCAGCACCGGGGTGACCAGCGGCGCGACGGCCGCCGCCAGTTCGGCGAGGCGCTCCGGGGGGACGTAGCGCGGGCTGGCCGGATGGCAGACGAAGCCGACCGCATCCGTGCCCAGCGCGCAGGCGGCCGCCACGTCCTGGACGCGGGTGAGGCCGCAGATCTTCACGCGGGTCCGGATCGTCATGCGGCGGGTATTGCGACGTGGCCGGGGGACATGTCGCCGGCAGGCGGGTCGAGGCTGGGCATCCCGGGGAACGCCGGTGCGCCGTCGGCGGACGGCAGGCCGAAAACCGGATCGTACTCGACCGCGCTGAGGTAGAGCCCGTCGGCCGCGATCGTGGGCGCGGCGCGCGTGCGATCGCGCGCCGCCAGCACCTGCGCCATCCAGGCCACCGGCTGGCGCCCGGTGCCGACCTCCACCAGCGCGCCGACGAGATTGCGCACCATGTGGTGCAGGAAGGCATTGGCGCTGGCGCGCACGCAAACCAGGTTCGCGGCCGCGCACAGCACCTCGCAACGGGTCAGCGTGCGCACGGCCGTGGCGGCCTGGCACTGGGCCGAGCGAAACGAGGTGAAGTCATGCGTACCCACCAAGATGGCGGCGGCGGCATGCATGGCGGCGACATCAAGCGGCCGGAACACCCAGCCCGCGCGCCCGTCCAGCAGCGGCGCCCGCACCGGATCGTTGAGGATCCAGTAGTCGTAGTGGCGCGCCCGCGCGCTGTAACGGGCATGGAAGGTGTCGTCCAGCTCGCGCGCCCAGCGAACGGCCACGGAGCGCGGCAGGTAGCGGTTGACGCCCCGTACCCAGGACGGGGAGGGGCGCCCGCGGCTCGAGTCGACGTGCACCACCTGCCCGCGGGCATGCACGCCGGTATCGGTGCGGCCGGCGCAGATGGTGGCCAGCGGCTCGCCGGCGAATTGCGCCAGCGCCTGCTCCAGCACGTCCTGGACAGTGCGCCGGTGCGGCTGCGTCTGCCAGCCCTCGAAGGAGCGGCCGTCGTACTCCAGCCCGAGCGCAATGCGCCGCAGCGCCACGGGCGCTACCGTTACCGGTCCAGCCCGCGCGATCAGGCCTCGACGAGCTTGATCAGCTCCACCGCCTGCTGGCGCTGCTCGCGCGTACCGTCCTTCATGACTTCCTCGAGCAGTTCGCGCGCGCCGTCCTTCACGCCCAGGTCGATGTAGCCGCGCGCCAGATCGAGCTTGGTCGCCATCTGCGAGGCCATCGGGCTGCCCGCCTGGGTCTCGGTGCGCCGGCCGGTAAGCGCCGCATCGGCCCCGGTCAGGTCGAAGTCGATCAGCGGTACCGTGGCCTGGTCGGTATTGGAACTCAGGCGCGGCATGTCGGCGTCGCTCATGCTGCCGACGGCGCCCACCAGCGTCGGCCGCGACAGCGCCTCCTCGAGCGAGCCGCCACCCGAGGACGGCATGCTGCGCGGCGGCGAGGCCGCCGGCAGGTTCAGGTCGATATTGGGAATCGGCACCGAGCCGCTCAGCGTCGGCGGCGCCGCGGGCCGCGGGCCACCGGGCTGGGTCGGCGGGAACATCAGGTCGAGCGACGGAATGGTCGGCGGCTCGAGTACGTTGATGGTCGAATTCCTGGCAGCGTCGCTGCCGTCGATGTCGGTCGGCAGTTCCGTCGGCGCCTCGACCGTCAGCTTGCTCGGACCCAGGTCGAAATCGAGCGAACCGAAGTCGATCGCCGTCGGCGCGCTGGTTGGCGCCCCGGTGCGGGTCGCCGCCGCGGCGGCCGGGGCCGGCGCGGCCATCGGCGCAACCGGCGGCGCGCTGCGGGGCACGAAGGCGGGTGGCTCGATCGGCGGCAGGCTGGCCTCGAAGCGCGGCTGCTTCGTGCGCGGCGCGTCGGCGTCGGCGGCGCCGGTATGCGCCTCCACCGGCATCAGGGTCTCGGGCGCCAGTGCCGTGTCGCCGGCGGGCTCGCCACCCGTCAGCTTGGTCTTGTCGCCCACCATGTGCGAGAAGGTGTCGAGTTCGAACTCGCCGCCGGTGACGGTCGCCGGCGACGTGCCGCCGTCCAGGCGCATCTGCGTCGTGGGCCCGGGCCGCGTGCCGCCGTCCGCGCCCGCTGCGCTCGCGTACAGCGGATTGGCCGGATCGAGCGACTTGCCCATCTTGGCCGCCCGCTCCCAGTCCTCGCCGTTCGCGCCGGTACGGTCGTGCAGTTCCTGGGCCACCGCATTGAACGAGGCCTTGTCGCCGCGCCGCGAGTAGATCTCGAGCAGCTTGACGCGCACCGCATGCCGGTCCGGCTGCAGGCGCAACGCTTCCTTGAGGATCTCCTCGGCCTGCTCCTCGCGGCCGTAGGCCACGTAGACGTCGGCCTCGGCAACCGGATCGACCTCGTTGGAATCGAGCTGCGAGGCGGCCGGGATGAAGCTCGAATTGAACGTGCTGGTCGCCCCGGTGTCGACGCTCTGGCCGCCGGCCGCGCCGAACAGCGAATTGGCCGCCATCGGGTCGTCGGAGCGGAACTGGTCGGACTTGCCGCCGCGGCGGCGCCGCAGGATGTTCAGGCCAACGAGCGCGAGCAACAGCGCACCGAGCGCGCCGACCAGCGTCATCGGCGAATTGAACAGGTCGCCAATGCCGCCGCCCGGTGCCGGCGCCGGTGCCGGTGCCGCCGGCGTGGTGACCGCCGGACCGACCGCCTTGGGCGCCTCGGGCTTGGCAGCGGCGGGCGCCTTGGCGCCGGCAAGCTTGTCGGCGGCCGCCTTGTCGGCCGTGGCCTTGTCCGCGGCCAGCTTGTCCGCGGCGGCCTTTTGCGCCGCCAGCTTGTCGGCGATGGCCTTCTCGGCGGCAGCCTTGTCCGCCGCCGCCTTGTCCGCGGCGGCCTTCAATGCCGCGGTCTTTTCCGCGGCGGCCTTGTCCTTGGCCGCCTGCACGGCCTCGGCCTGCTTGCGCGCCTCCGCGGCCTTGGCCTCGGCGTCCATGGCCTTCTTCAGGTCGTCATTGGCTTTCTTCAGGGCCGCCGCGCGTTCCTTCTCTTCCTTCAGCGCGCGCTGCCGGGCGACTTCCTCGTCCTTCTTGGCGGCGGCCGCAGCGGCCGCCGAGGCGGTCGCGTCGGCCTTGGCGATCTTCAGCTGGTCGCCGCTTTTCTTGGCGGCGCTCTTGTCCTCGACCTTGGTCGTGACCTTGCCCTGCCCGGCGGCGGTGGCCTGCTTCTCGGGCACCACCGGCGCCGCGCTGGCCACCTGCGACAGGCGGCTGCGGTAGGCGGCGAAGTCGGCGCTTTGCGCCGCGACTTCGCGGTGCGCGTCGGTCGGCGCGATGGCGGTGGCCGCCTCCGCGCTGGGCACCACCACGTTCTTGCCGGCCAGCAGGCGGTTCATGTTGCCGCCGATGAAGGCATCGGGATTGGCCTGCAGCAGCGCAACCAGCATCTGGTCGAGCGACACGTCGCCGGCCTTGTTCTCCAGCGCGATCTTGCTCAGCGTATCGCCGGACTTGACGTGCACCGAGACCGGTGCCGCCGGCTTGGCGGCGACCGGCGGCGGCGCGGCGCGCCGGGGTGCCCGCGAAGGCGCCGGTGCGGGAGCAGGAGCCGGTGCTGGAGCTGGAGCTGGAGCCGGCGCGGGCGCCGGTGCGGCTTCGGGCGCCGGCG
>JBBISD010000008.1:0-52285 GCA_037441485.1 Burkholderiales bacterium | reverse complement strand
GCGCGACGGCAGCGGCCGGCGCGGGGGCGGCCGACACCGGCGCGGCCGCGGCGGCCGTCGCCACGGCCACCGGCTGGACCGGCGCAAAGCGCAGCGCGATCCGCTGCAGCAGGATTGCCTCGAGTTCCGGGTCGGAGGGGCGCGCCTGCCACTTGGTGGTATCGCGCTGCGGCGAGGTGAAGACCTCCTCGAGGCCGCGGTGCGAGACGGTGATGATCGCCGTATTGTTGGCCGTGCGCTCGATGCGCGCGCGGAACTTGTTCTGCTCGCCATTGGAGTCGAAATTGCCCAGCAGCCGCTGCAGCACGCCGCGCACCGCATCCTGGTCGACCTTCGGGCGGTTCTCGGACCAGGCGGTTTCCAGCAGGCCGAGCGAGGGCTCGTCGACCGCGATCTTGAAGCCCTGGCTGACCAGCACGTCGCGCGCCGTCGCGTAGGCCACCTCGGGCGAGGCATCGACCGCCAGCCAGCGCTGGCTGCCATCGCGCTCGATATGCGCCGCCGCTACCACCGGCGCGACGCTGGGGCCGGCCGGGGCGGCCAGGCCGCTGGCCACGACCGGCGCCGTGGCGCCCTTGGCAGCAGAGGCCGCCGGCGCCGCGGCCGCGGCCGCGGTGGCAGACGGAACGGCATAACGCTCGTCCTTGGAAAGCGGCGACAGGTCGGGCGGAACCTCGAGCGGCTCCTGGCGGGTCTTGGCCTTGCGGTAGTCGTAGGTGTCTTCCTCGGTGCCGAAGTGCAGCCAGGAGCAGCCGCCAAGCGCGGCGACGGCGAGACCGGCGGCCACCAGATGCATTCCCACTACCGCGGCGCGTCGTGCCGTCGTCGAAATAAGCAACACCGTCGTACTCCCTTGGCTAAATCCGGAAAAGATGAACGGCCGCGCCGACGGCACGCGGCCGTGTCACTCGATGCCCGCCTCGCGCAGCGCGCCGGCCACGGTCTCGCGGGCGCCGTCCGAGAGCGGCAGCAGCGGCAGGCGTATGCCCCCGGCGATGCGTCCCATGTGCTCGAGCGCCCATTTGGCGGGTATCGGGTTGGGCTCCACGAAGAGCCGCTGGTGCAGCGGCATTAGCCGCTCGTTGAGGGCGCGGGCGATCGACAGGTCGCCGGCCAGCGCTGCCGTGCACATCCGGCTCATCGGGCCCGGCGCCACGTTGGCCGTGACCGAGATGACGCCGTTGCCGCCCAGCAGCATGTAGGCCAGGCCGCTGTCGTCATTGCCGCTGTACAGCGCGAAGTCGCGCGGGCCGCGCCGGCGCATCTCGACCACGCGGGCCAGGTCGCCGCTGGCGTCCTTGAGGCCGACGATGCCGGGTACCTGCGCCAGGCGCAGCGTGGTCTCGACGCCGAGGTCGGCCGCCGTGCGCGACGGCACGTTGTACAGGATGACCGGCATGTCGACCGCCTCGGCGACCGCGCGGAAATGCCGGTACATGCCCTCCTGGGTGGGCCGGTTGTAGTAGGGCACGACCTGCAGCGTGGCGTCCGCGCCGACGCGCCGGGCATGGGTCGTCAGCTCGATGGCCTCGCGGGTGGAATTGGCGCCGGAGCCGGCGATGACCTTAACGCGCCCGCGGGCCGCGTCGACCGCGACGCGGATCAGCTCGACGTGCTCGTCCGGATCGACGGTCGCCGATTCGCCGGTGGTGCCCACGGCGACGATCGCGTGGGTGCCCTCGGTGATATGCCAGTCGATGAGCCGGCGATAGGCGTCCAGGTCCAGGGCGCCGTCGGCGTGCATCGGGGTGACGATGGCGACCAGGCTGCCGTTGATCATGATGCCGAGCTCGTTGCCATGCCCATTGCCAGGGTCCGCCGCCGCAGGGTTCGCCATGCGAAAGCCGGCATTTTACACGCGTGCCCGAGGGCCCGCGGCCGTTGCCGGCCGCCGCCCGCCGGCATCAGGTGTAGCCCAGGCCCATGGCCTCGCGCACGTCGCGCATGGTCTCCTGGGCCACGGCGCGGGCCCGGTCGCAGCCGTCGGCCACGATGGAGCGCACCAGCGAGGGGTCGTCCAGGTAGGGCTGGGCCCGTTGGCGCCAGGGCTCCTGCTCGGCGAGCATCGCGTCGATCACCGGCTGCTTGCACTCCAGGCAACCGATGCCGGCCGAGCGGCAGCCGCGCTGCACCCAGGCCTGCGTGTCCTCGTTCGAGTACACCTTGTGCAGCAGCCAGACCGGGCAGCGCTCGGGGTCGCCCGGGTCGGAGCGGCGCACCCGCGCCGGATCGGTGATCATCCGGCGGATCTTCTCGGTCAGCGCCTTGGGCTCCTCGCGCATCGAGATGTCGTTGCCGTAGCTCTTGGACATCTTCTGCCCATCGAGGCCCGGCAGGCGCGGCGAGCTCGTGAGCACCGCGTCGGGCTCCACGAGGATCAGCCGGCGCGCGCCTTCAAGGTAGCCGAACAGGCGCTCGCGGTCGCCCATGGAGACGCTCTGCGACTGGGCCAGCAGCGCCTGCCCCTGCTCGAGCGCGTCCTCGTCGCCCTTTTCCTGGTAACGGGCCCGCAGCTCGAGGTAGAGCTTGCTGCGGCGCGCGCCGAGCTTCTTCACCGCCGCCAGCGCCTTTTCCTCGAAGCCCGGTTCGCGCCCGAACAGGTGGTTGAAGCGCCGCGCGATCTCGCGCGTCATCTCGATGTGCGGCACCTGGTCCTCGCCCACCGGCACGAGGTTGGAGCGGTAGATGAGGATGTCGGCCGCCTGCATAAGCGGGTAGCCCAGGAAACCGTAGGTGGACAGGTCGCGGTCGCGCAGCCGCTCCATCTGGTCCTTGTAGGTCGGCACGCGCTCGAGCCAGCCCAGCGGCGTGGACATCGCCAGCAGCAGGAACAGTTCGGCGTGCTCGGGCACGCGCGACTGGATGAACACGGTCGCCTTGGCCGGGTCGATGCCCGCGGCGAACCAGTCGATCAGCATGTCCCAGACGCTCTTTTCCAGGACCTCGGGCGAGTCGTAGTGGGTGGTCAGCGCGTGCCAGTCGGCGACGAAGAAGAAGCAGGGATGCTCGTCCTGCAGGCGGACCCAGTTCTTCAGCGCGCCGTGATAGTGGCCGATGTGCATGGACCCGGTGGGGCGCATGCCGGACAAAACGCGATCCGCGAACATGTCGATACCGGCCGGCGTGCGGCCTGCGCCGCGTCGGTTCCGGAAAAAATGGAAGTGCGCAGTCTAGCAGCGCCGGCCTTCACCCCTATCGTCACCCCGGCCCGCTCCCGCAGGGGGAGGGAGCGCAGCGGCTATGCCAGGCCCAGGGGTTCGAGGGGGCCGCGGCCGGCGCGCAGCACGCGCGGGGCGCCGCCGCTCAAGTCGATGACGGTGGTCACGTCCACGCCGCAGCTGCCGGCGTCGATCACCAGTTCGAGCTCATGGTTCAGGCGCGCGCGGATCTCGTCGACGTCATTGAGCGGCAGCGCGTCGCCGGGCAGCTGCAGGCTGGTGGAAATCAGCGGCTGGCCCAGCGCATGCAGCAGCTGCAGCGCCACCGGATGGTCCGGGACGCGGATGCCGATCGTCTTGCGCGAGGGATGGGACAGCCGGCGCGGCACCTCGCGCGTGGCCTCCAGGATGAAGGTGTAGGCACCGGGCGTTGCCTGGCGCAGCAGCCGGTACGAGGCATTGTCGACGCGGGCGTACTGCGCAATCTCCGACAGGTCGCGGCACAGCAGGCTCAGGTGGTGGCGCTCGTCGATCCCGCGCAACCGGCGGATATGGTCTACCGCAGGCTTGTCGTCCAGGTGGCAGGCCAGCGCGTAGCAGGAGTCGGTGGGAATGGCCGCAACGCCGCCGTCGGCCAGGATCTGGGCGGCCTGCTGCAACAGGCGCGGTTGCGGGTTCCGGGCGTGGATCTCGAGATACTTGGTCATGGGCCGGGCAAGGCGGGCCCGAAGGCCGGAATCGAAACGGCCTCCATGGTATCCGCATCACCGGGCACGCCAGCAGCGCCGGCGTGCGCCGGGCGCCCGCCCCAGGGCCCGCCGGTGAACGCGTCAGTTGCGCGTTACGTACGAGGGCACCGCCGTCGGATCGCCGATCGTCGGTCGCTTCGACGCCTTGGCCACGGCAGCTTCCATTACCAGCGGACGGGTCTCGGGCAGCGCGTCGATCAGGCGCGTAACCCAGGCGGACGGGATTTCCCGGTAATGCCGCCGGTCCGGCCGGTACGTGAGTTCGCGCCAGCCCTGGTCAAGCAGCCATTGCCAGATGTCGTCGCTGAATCCGGCCTGGACCGTCATGCGCAGGTCTTCACAAACGATGGTCGCGCCGATGCCCGGCTTGGCGCCGCGACGCGGCGGCTTGCGATCGGTTCGAACGCGCAGCACGCCACGTACCCAGCTCTGCAAACTTGCAATCACAAAAATGGCCTTTCGGGAGGTTCGGGCGGCGCTGCGGCAGGCTGCACACCCGCGCTGGCCGACAACCGGACAGTAGTTTCAGGTTAACGGCGCACCGCGACTCCGGCGATCACGTCTTTGGACTATCAAGTCCTTCCGGATGGTGGGTGTTCACCGGGCAGCCCCGTCCGCACCGCGGCGCACGACCCGCCCGGGGGCCTTGCGGACACTGCGGCATTGCCGCACGGCGGCCCCGCAGGGGACCGGGCGCCCGCCACGCCCGCCGGCCGGGGGGTGCCCCCGGGGCCGGCTACTACAATGGCCCAGGCGCCGCGCATGCACAAGGAGCACAACATGGCCATCTATCGCCTGGGCGACCGTCAGCCCCAGATCCACCCCAGCGCCTTCGTCCACGAAAGCGCCGTGATCATCGGCGCCGTCACGATCGGCGCGCGCGCCAGCATCTGGCCCGGGGCCGTATTGCGCGCCGACAACGCGCCCATCGTGATAGGCGACGAAACCAATGTTCAGGACAATTGCGTGCTGCACGCCGATCCGGGCCTGCCGGTCACCGTGGGCGTGGGCGCGACCATCGGGCACCAGGCGATGCTGCACGGCTGCACGATCGGCGACAGCGCGCTGATCGGCATCCAGGCCGTGGTGCTCAACGAATGCCATATCGGCGCGCGCTGCCTGGTCGGGGCCGGCGCGCTGCTGACCGAGCGCAAGCAGATTGCCGAGGGCAGCATGGTGCTGGGTTCGCCGGCCCGCGTGCTGCGCGCGCTGGAGCCGGGGGAGATCGACTACCTGGCGAAGGTGGCGCAGTCGTACGTGCGCCGCGCGGCCCTATTCCAGGCCGATATGCAGCGCCTGGCTTGAGGCCACCTGGCCGGCACCGGCGCCGGTCGTCGCGGCTTCGGCGGCCGGCAGCTGGAAGAAGGTCTCGTCGGGCCGCATCATGTGCAGCTCGCCGCGGGCACGCTCCTCGATGGCCTCGCTGCCCTGGCGCAGGCTGGCGATCTCGGCCGTCAGCGCCTGGTTGCGGGCGCGCAGCGTGGCATTGACCGCCTGGCGCGCCACCACCTGGCGCTGCAGGTCCCAGACGCGCAGCCAGCCGCCGTGGCCGAACCACAGCGGCCACTGGATCACCAGCAGCAGCGCGGCGAGTACCAGGGCCAGGCGCTTCACGGGGCCGGGTCAGGCCAGGTTGTAGAACGCCGCACGGCCGGCATAGCGGGCCACCTCGCCCAGGTCTTCTTCGATGCGCAGCAGCTGGTTGTACTTGGCGATGCGGTCGCTGCGCGACAGCGAGCCGGTCTTGATCTGCATCGCATTGGTGGCCACGGCGATGTCGGCGATGGTGGAGTCCTCGGTCTCGCCGGAGCGGTGGCTGATGACGGCGGTGTAACCGGCGGTCTTGGCCATCTCGATCGCCGCCAGGGTCTCGCTGAGCGTGCCGATCTGGTTGACCTTGATGAGGATGGAGTTGGCCACCGAGCGGCGGATGCCCTCGCGCAGGATGCGCGTGTTGGTCACGAAGACGTCGTCGCCCACCAGCTGCACCCGGGCGCCGAGCCGCTGGGTGAGCAGTTCCCACCCGTCCCAGTCGTCCTCGGCCATGCCGTCCTCGATGGAGATGATCGGATAGCGTTCGCACCACTGCGCCAGCACGTCGGTGAACTCGCGCGAGGTGAGGCTCAGGCCCTCGGCGTCCAGCCGGTAGCGCCCGTCCTTGTAGAACTCGGAACTGGCGCAGTCCAGCGCCAGCGCGATCTGCGAGCCGGCCTCGTAGCCGGCGTCGGCGATCGCCTCGAGGATCAGCTTGATGGCCTCCTCGTGGTTCTGCACGCTGGGCGCGAACCCGCCCTCGTCGCCCACCGAGGTGGTGAGGCCGCGGGCGTGCAGGCGCTTCTTGAGCGCGTGGAACACCTCGGCGCCGTAGCGCAGCGCCTCGGAGAAGCTGGGCGCGCCGACCGGGACGATCATGAACTCCTGCACGTCCAGGTTGTTGTCGGCGTGGGCGCCGCCGTTGACCACGTTCATCATCGGCACCGGCATCTGCAGCGCGCCGACGCCGCCCAGGTAGCGGTACAGCGGCAGGCCCGATTCCTCGGCAGCCGCCTTGGCCACCGCCAGCGACACGGCCAGCGTGGCGTTGGCGCCCAGCCGCGACTTGTTCTCGGTGCCGTCCAGGTCGATCAGGGTGCGGTCGAGGAAGGCCTGCTCCGCCGCCTCCAGGCCCATGATGGCCTCGGAGATCTCGGTGTTGAGGTGCTCGACGGCGTTTTGCACGCCCTTGCCCAGGTAACGCGACTTGTCGCCGTCGCGCAGCTCGACGGCCTCGCGCGAGCCGGTCGATGCGCCGCTGGGCACCGCCGCGCGGCCCATCACGCCGCTTTCCAGCAGGACATCACACTCGACCGTCGGATTGCCCCGCGAATCGAGGATCTCGCGGCCGACGATGTCAACAATTGCGCTCATACCTGGCCTTTCCGGCTAGACAAATTCATTTTCGATGAAACCGCGGGACTTCACGACCCGGTCGATTTCCTGGAGGCTGCCGAGCAGCGCGCGCATGTGCGCCAGCGGCACGGCATTGGGCCCGTCGGAACGGGCGTTCTGCGGATCGGGGTGCGTCTCGAGAAACACCCCGGCCACGCCGCTGGCGACCGCGGCGCGCGCCAGCACCGGCACGAACTCGCGCTGGCCACCGCTGCTCGTGCCCTGCCCGCCGGGCAGCTGGACCGAATGCGTGGCGTCGAACACCACCGGCGCGCGCGTGGCGCGCATGATGGCCAGCGAGCGCATGTCGCTGACCAGGTTGTTGTAGCCGAAGGAGGCGCCGCGCTCGCAGGCCAGGAAGCGGTCCTCGTCCAGGCCGGCGGCGCGCGCCGCGCTGCGCGCCTTGTCGATCACGTTGACCATGTCGCCGGGCGCGAGGAACTGGCCCTTCTTGATGTTGACCGGACGGCCGCTGCGTGCGCAGGCCTGGATGAAATCGGTCTGGCGGCACAGGAAGGCCGGCGTCTGGATGACGTCGACGATGGCCGCGACGGTGTCGATCTCGTCCTCGGCGTGCACGTCGGTGATGACCGGCACGCCCAGTTCGCGGCGTACCTTGGCCAGGATCGACAGGCCGGTGTCCATGCCCAGGCCCCGGAACGAGTCGCCCGAGCTGCGGTTGGCCTTGTCGTAGCTGGCCTTGAAGATGAAGGGCATGCCCAGCGCCGCGGTGACCTCGCGCAGGTGGGTGGCAATGCGCATCGTCAGGTCCTCGGACTCGACCACGCAGGGCCCGGCGATCACGAACAGCGGCCGGTCCAGGCCGGCCTCGAAACCGCACAGCTTCATGCCGCGGCCTTGCGCAGCGGCTCGCCGGTGCGCCGCTGGTGGAAGGCTGCCGCGGCCTCGATGAAGGCGCTGAACAGGCGATGGCCGCCGCGCGGCGTCGAGGTGAACTCGGGGTGGAACTGCACGCCGATGAAGAACGGGTGCGACGGCAGCTCCATGATCTCCGGCAGGTTCTCGGTGGGCGTGCGCGCGCTGATGCGCAGGCCGTGGGCCTCGAGCTGCGGCACGTAATGGTTGTTGACCTCGTAGCGGTGGCGGTGCCGTTCGTTGACCTCGGCGCCGTAGATCCGGTAGGCCAGCGTGCCGGGCTCGACCGGGCAGCGCTGCGAGCCCAGGCGCATCGTGCCGCCCAGGTCCGAGCCTTCGGTGCGCTGCTCGGTGCGGCCGCTGCGGTCGACCCACTCGGTGATCAGGCCGACCACCGGATGAACGGCGTCGCGCTCGAACTCGGTGCTGTTGGCGCCGGCGAGGCCGCAGACGTTGCGGGCGAACTCGATGGTGGCCAGCTGCATGCCGAAGCAGATGCCCAGGTAGGGCACGCCCTTCTCGCGCGCGTAGGCGATCGCCTGGATCTTGCCCTCGGCGCCGCGGCGGCCGAAGCCGCCCGGCACCAGGATGGCGTCCAGGTGCGAAAGATCCGGCAGGCCCTGCTGCTCGATGAGCTCGGAATCGACGTACTCGATGCGCACCCGGGTGCGGGTCTGGATGCCGGCGTGGATCAGCGCCTCGTTGAGCGACTTGTACGAGTCGGACAGCTCGACGTATTTGCCGATCATGCCGATGCGCACCTCGCCGTGCGGATGCTCGAGCGCGTCGACCAGCCGCGTCCAGGACGAAAGATCGGCCGGCCGGGCGGCGATGCCCAGCTTGGTGCAGACGATCTGGTCCAGGCCCTGGCGATGCAGCATCGACGGGATGCGGTAGATGGAATCGGCGTCCCACACGGAAATGACCGCGTCGAGCACGACGTTGGAAAACAGCGAGATCTTGGCGCGCTCGTCGTCGGGGATCGGGCGGTCGGCGCGGCACAGCAGCACGTCGGGCGAAATGCCGATCTCGCGCAGCTTCTGCACGCTGTGCTGGGTGGGCTTGGTCTTGAGCTCGCCGGCCGCCGGGATGAACGGCACCAGCGTAAGGTGCACGAAGCACGCACTGCCCGTGCCCATGCGCAGGCTCATCTGCCGCACGGCCTCCAGGAAGGGCAGCGATTCTATGTCGCCGACGGTGCCGCCAATCTCGACGATCGCCACGTCCGGCGGCGTCCCGCCCGCACCGCGCGCGCCGCGCTCGATGAAGTCCTGGATCTCGTTCGTGATGTGGGGAATGACCTGCACGGTCTTGCCCAGGTATTCGCCGCGGCGTTCCTTGCGGATGACCGAGTCGTAGATCTGGCCGGTGGTGAAGTTGTTCACCCGGCGCATGCGCGAGGAGATGAAGCGCTCGTAATGGCCCAGGTCCAGGTCGGTCTCGGCGCCGTCCTCGGTGACGAACACCTCGCCGTGCTGGAACGGGCTCATCGTCCCCGGATCGACGTTGATGTAGGGGTCGAGCTTGATCAGGGTGACGGTGAGGCCGCGCGATTCGAGGATCGCACCGAGGGAAGCGGCGGCGATTCCCTTGCCCAGGGAAGACACCACGCCGCCAGTGACGAAGACGTACTTGGTCATGGTCCGCGCGCACGCTGCATCGTCGGGCGAAGGACCCGTAGATGTGCGCGCATAGCCGGTAAAGCCGCAGTATACAGGGTGGAAGGCGCGCGGCAGCCCTCGCCCCCGGCCCCCGCTGCCGCTGGTGCGGGCGGGGGGCCGGGGGTGCGGGCGTCCTACAGCCCTGCCAGCACGTCCCGCAGTTTCTGCGCGATCTCGTCGATGTGCTGCTTCTCGGCGATCAGCGGCGGCGCGATGATCAGCGAGTCGCCGGTGCTCTTCAGGTGCAGTGCCTTGTCGTACAGGCGCTTCTGCACCTCGTGGCCGCGGGCCCCGGGGCCGCCGGCGGCGGTCAGCTCGATGGCTGCCATCATGCCGATGGAACGGATGTCGGTCACGCACGCCAGGTCGCGCAGGCCGTGCATGGCGTCGGCGAAATACGGGCTCATGTCGCGCGCCCGGTCGATCAGCCGGTCCTTCTTGAAAATGTCCATCATCGCCAGGCCGGCCGCGCAGGCGGCCGGATGGGCCGAGTACGTGTAGCCGTGGAAGAACTCGATGCCGCGCTCGGGGCCGGCATCGGTGATGGCGTCGTACAGTTCCTGCTTGACGGCCACCGCGCCCATCGGCTGGGCGCCGTTGGTCAGCGCCTTGGCCATCGTCAGCAGGTCGGGCGTGACGCCGAAGGCCTGGGCACCGAAGTTCTCGCCCATGCGGCCCCAGCCGGTGATCACCTCGTCGAACACCAGCAGGATGCCGTTCTGGTCGCAGATCTCGCGCAGGCGGTTCAGGTAGCCCTTGGGCGGCGGCAGGCAGCCGAAGGAGCCGGCGGCCGGCTCGACGAACACCGCGGCGATGTTCTCGCCGCCGTAAAGCTGGCAGAAGCGCGCCAGGTCGTCGGCGAGCTCGGCGCCGGTTTCCGGTTGTCCCTTGACGAACTTGTTCTGCGGCAGTGCGGTGTGGCGCATGTGATGGACGCCGCCCAGGCCCAGGCCGAAGGCGCGCCGGTTGTTCACCATGCCGGCGAGCGACACGCCGCCCATGTTGACGCCGTGGTAGGCGCGCTCGCGCGAGATGAAGATCTGGCGCTGCGCCTGGCCGCGCACGCGGTGGTACATCAGCGCCATCTTCATCGCGGTATCCACCGACTCGGAACCGGAGTTGACGAAGAAGACCCGGTTGAGCCCGGTCGGGGTGTACTCGACCACGCGGCTGGCCAGTTCGAAGGCGCCCGGATGGCCGCGCAGGAACGGCGCGGTGAAGTCGAGGGTCTGCAGCTGGTGGTACACCGCCTCGGAAATTTCCGGGCGGCAGTGACCGGCCGCCACGCAGAACAGTCCGGCGGAGGCGTCGATCAGCTTGCGCCCGTCCGGCGTGTAGAAATACATGCCCTCGGCCCGCGTGAACATGCGCGGCTCGCGCTTGAACTCCTTGTTCGGCGAGAACGGCATCCAGAACTGCTGCAGCGATTCGGCGGACTCGTGGCCTGGCGTGGCCCCTGCCTTATCGGAATGACCCATGGCATTCCCCTCTTTCAATGTGAAACGTTTCGGCTGGTACGCTGGACATTCTAGGGAAAGTCGCCCTATCGTGCTGCGGAAAATTTTGCACAGTGCCAGTTGCACCCCGATTGGCACCGATACCGGATCCAGGACACGATGACAGTGTCGCTCCACGCGCCACGCCCGCTCCTGCGGCACGTCAGCGCCCGCGCTGCGGTGCTCGCGCTGGCGGCGCTGCTGCCGCTGGCCGGCTGCAGCGCCCTGCCCTACTACTCCCAGGCGCTGCGCGGCGAGTACGCGCTGCTTTCAGCCGCACGGCCGGTCGACCAATGGCTGGCCGATCCGGCCACACCGGCCGACCTCAAGGAGCGCCTGGCCCTGGCGCTGCGCATCCGGTACTTCGCCGCCGCGGCGCTGGGCCTGCCCGACAACGGCAGCTACACGCGCTACGCCGACCTGCATCGGGCCAGCGCGGTATGGAACGTCTTTGCCACGCCCGAGCTGTCGCTCACGCTGCAGACCTGGTGCTATCCGGTGTTCGGCTGCGCCGCCTACCGCGGTTACTTCGCGCGCAGCGCCGCACAGGAGCTGGCCGACCGGCTGGCAGCGCGGGGCGAGGACACCGCGGTGGCGCCGGTGCCGGCGTTTTCCACCCTGGGCTGGTTCGACGATCCGCTGCTCAGCACGTTCGTGCGCTGGCCCGAACCTGAACTGGCGCGCCTGATCTTCCACGAACTGGCGCACCAGGTGGTCTACGTTCGCGACGACACGCGCTTCAACGAGAGCTTCGCCACCGCCGTGGAGCGCGCCGGACTGGTGCGCTGGGTCGAGCAGCGCCACGATCCGCAATTGCAGGAGCAGTTCCGCCGGTACCGCCTGCACCACGACGGCATGCTGGCGCTCGTGGGCCAGACCCGCCGCGAACTCGAGGCGCTGTACGCCGGGCCGCTGCCGCCGCAGGCGCAGCGGGCCGCCAAGGCGCAGGCCTTCGCGGACTTGCAGCAGCGCTATCGCCAGGTGCGCGACGGCGCATGGTCCGGCTTTCACGGCTACGACGATTTCTTCGCCGCGCCCTGGAACAACGCACGGATCGCCGCGCTGGCGGCCTACCAGGACGACGTGCCGGCCTTCGAGGCACTGCTCGCCAGCGAGGGCGCAGACCTGCCGCGCTTCTACGTCCGCGTCAAGGCGCTCGCGCGCCTGGCGCCGGCCGAGCGCGAGCGTGCCCTGCAGGCGCTGGCGCCCGCGCGCGTTGCTCTGGCCGTAAGATCGACCCCATGAGCCGGCTGCCCGAGGAAACCGGCCGGGATCGCGCTGGCGAGGGCCGCCCGGACCCGGATGCGCTGATCGCCCGCATTCGCGAGGATGCCGCGCGGGCCCTGCGCGGGCGACTGAAGATCTTTTTCGGCGCCTCCGCCGGAGTGGGCAAGACCTACGCCATGCTCTCGGCGGCGCGGCGCCTGTGCGACGGCGGCCTCGATGTCGTCGTGGGTGTGGTCGAAACCCACGGGCGCAGCGAGACCGAGGCCATGGCCGCCGGCTTCGAGCGCCTGCCGTTGCGCGACGCCAGCGTGCGCGGCCGCTCTCTGCAGGAGTTCGACCTGGACGCGGCGCTCGCGCGCCGCCCCGCGCTCATCCTGGTCGACGAACTGGCGCACAGCAATATCGAGGGATCGCGCCACCCCAAGCGCTGGCAGGACGTCGAGGAACTGCTGGCTGCCGGCATCGACGTCTATTCGACCATCAATGTCCAGCACCTGGAAACCCTCAACGATGTCGTCAGCGGCATCACCGGCATACAGGTGCGCGAGACCGTGCCCGACCGGGTCTTCGATCTGGCCGACGAGGTGGTGCTGGTCGACCTCACGCCCGACGAACTGCTGCAGCGGCTCAAGCAGGGCAAGGTCTACCTCGCGCAGCAGGCCGAGCGCGCGGTGCGCAACTTCTTCCGCAAGGGCAACCTGATCGCCCTGCGCGAGCTGGCGCTGCGCCGTACCGCCGACCGCGTCGACGTGGAGATGCTGCAATACCGGCGCGACCAGTCGGTTTCGGCGTTCTGGCGCACGCGCGGTTCCCTGCTGGCCTGCATAGGCCCGGGGCCCGACGGCGAACGCGTGGTTCGCAGCGCCGCGCGTATCGCCGGCCAGCTCGACGTGCCCTGGCACGCGGTCTGGGTGGAGACGCCGCGCAGCATGCGCGCGCCGCTGTCACAGCGCCCGGCGGCCCTGCGGTTGCTCAAGCTGGCCCAGTCGCTGGGTGCCGACACCGCCACCCTGGCCGACAGCGATCCGGTGGGCGCCGTCATCGGTTATGCGCGCACCCGCAATCTGTCGCGCATGGTGGTCGGCCGGTCGGGCGCCGCGCGCTGGCAGCCCTGGAACCGCTCCTTTGCCGACCGCTTGAGCGCGGTCGCCCCCGACCTGGAGATCACCAGCATCGCGGTGGCCCGTGCCAAAACCGAGGAGCGCCCGGCCGGGCGCGACGGCGTACGCCCGGCCACCCCGGCGGCCTGGCTGCCCTACCTCTGGGGTACGCTGATCTGCGCCGCCGCCGCGCTGGTGGCGGCACCCCTTTACCCGCTGTTCGAGCTGCCGAACATCGTCATGATCTTCCTGCTCGGAGTGGTCATCGTGGCGGTGCGCTACGGCCGGGGCCCGGCCGTGCTGGCCTCCTTTCTCAGCGTCGCCGAATTCGACTTCTTCTATGTACCGCCACGCTTCTCGTTCGCAGTCAGCGACGTGCAGTACCTGCTCACCTTCGGCGTCATGCTGGTCGTGGCCCTGATCGCAGGACAGCTGACCGCCGGCCTGCAATACCAGGCCCAGGTGGCCACGGGCCGCGAAAGCCGGGTGCGCGCGCTCTACGAACTGGCGCGCGAACTCTCCGGCGCGCTGCTCACGGAGCAGGTCGCGCAGATCTGCGAACGCTTCGTCGCGGCCGAATTCGACGCGCGCTCGCTGCTGCTGCGCAGCGACGACGATGGCCGCGTGCTCGCGTCCGCAGCCGGGCAGGCGTCCGCGGGCGCCGAGGCACCGGCCGGCAAGGCGGTCTTGGCCGTGGAGGCAGGCATCGCCCAGTGGGCACTGGACCACGGCGAAGCGGCCGGCCTGGGCACCAACACCCTGCCGGCCAGCCCGGTGCTGTATTTGCCGCTGCAGGCGCCCATGCGCGTGCGCGGCGTGCTGGCGGTGGAGCCGCAGGTCGCGGCCCGCCTGCTCGGTCCTGAACAGACCCGCCTGCTCGAAACCGTGGCGCGGCTGATCGCCATTGCCCTGGAGCGGGTTCATTACGTCGAGGTCGCGCAGAACACCACCTTGCAGATGGAGTCCGAGCGGCTGCGCAATTCACTGCTGGCGGCGTTATCGCACGATCTGCGTACGCCGCTGGCCGCGCTCGTGGGCCTGGCCGATTCGCTGCACCTCACCCAGCCGCCGCCGACCGTGCAGCAGTCGGCCATCGCCGATCGCATCCGCGAGCAGGCGCGGCGCCTGCGCTCGTTGGTGGAGAACCTGCTCGACATGGCGCGCCTGCAGGCCGGGCGCGTGGCGCTCAACCGCCAGTGGCACTCGCTGGAGGAACTCGTGGGCACGGCGCTCGACGCCATGGGCGAGTCGCTGGCACCGCGCAAGGTCCTCGTGCACCTGCCGGCGGATTTTCCCCTGGTGGAAATGGACGCGGCGCTGATGGAGCGCGTGCTGTGCAATCTGCTGGAGAACGCGGCCAAGTTCACGGGCGCGCAGGCCCGCATCGATATCGGCGCGCAAGCCGAGACCGGCAGGGTCACGATCTGGGTCGAGGACACCGGCCCGGGCCTGCCGCCCGGGCGCGAGGAGGAAATCTTCGAGAAGTTCGAGCGCGGCGACAAGGAAAGCGCGACGCCGGGCGTGGGTCTGGGGCTGGCGATCTGCCGCGCCATACTGCAGGCGCACGGCGGAACCATACGCGCGGAAAACCGCCCGGCCGGCGGAGCACGCTTCATCCTCGAGCTGCCCCAGGGGCAGGCACCACGGATCGGCCAGGATGAGCACACCGAATTGGCCGCCACTGCCGACGGCACGGTCGCCGCGGGCCGGAATGTATCCCTGCCACCGCCGGCGCCTTGAACGCACGCCATCCCAAGCCGGTAAGCTGGCCTCACCGGCAATCCATCGTAGCGCCCATGCCTCCCAAAAACGACCCTGGCGGCCCGCCCGTGAACCGCTCCAAGCAAGCGCCACCCGCGCCGGGCACGGACGCGGCCGTGGCGCCCGTGGTGCTGGTCATAGAGGACGAACCCCAGATCCGCCATTTTGTGGAGCTGGCCCTCACGGCCGATGGCTGCCAGGTGCACACCGCGGATACCGCCAAGCGCGGCCTCATCGATTCGGGCACGCGCCGGCCCGACCTCGTCGTGCTGGACCTGGGCCTGCCCGACAGCGACGGCATGGACGTGATACGCGACCTGCGCCTCTGGTCCGACGTGCCGATCATCGTGCTTTCGGCGCGCAGCGGCGAGCCGGCCAAGATCGCTGCCTTGGACGCCGGCGCCGACGACTACCTGACCAAGCCCTTCGGCTCGGGAGAACTGCTGGCCCGCGTGCGCGCGCAGCTGCGGCGACGCTGCCGGGTCGGCGGCCGTATTGAAAACGTGATCGAGTTTGGCTCGGTGCGCCTCGACATCGAGAAGCGCCTCGCGTGGCGCGACGGGCAGATCCTGCGGCTGACACCCATCGAGTACCGCCTGCTGGCCTACCTGGCCGCGCGCCCGGACTGCGTGCTCACGCACCGCCAGATCCTCAAGGGCGTCTGGGGTCCTTCCCATATCGAGGACACGCACTACGTTCGCATCTACATGGGGCATCTGCGCCGCAAGCTCGAGGCCGATCCGGCGCGCCCGGCGCACCTGATGACCGAATCGGGCGTCGGCTACCGCTTCGCGCCATAGTGCACCGTCGTTCGCTGCGGCCCGCGCGATTGCGCGCGCGGCAGTTTTACGCCGTTTTTATACGCACCCGGTCAGTTATTAGAAGATTTTACTGGCGTGCGTCCTAGGATCCCTGGCTACGCTGTGTTGCGCCCTGCCGATCGCGGCACGATGCGACCGGCGAGGACACGGAAGCCATGGACCTGCTCTACGTTGCGATACTGATCGCCTTCTTCGCGCTTACCGGCGGCCTCGCGGCGGGCTGCTCGTACCTGCAGAAACCAAAGGCCCGACGGCTGCGCAACACGGCGGAGGCGGCCGCCTCCCCGCCCGCGCTCAACGGTGGGACGACACCATGAACGGGATGCAATTACTGGGCGCTGTCGTCGCCGTCGGCCTGTTCGTCTATCTCCTGGCGGCCCTGATCGATGCGGAGAATCGGTGATGACCCAGCATGCCATTTTCCTGCTGATCATGTTCCTGGCGATGCTCGTGGCCCTGGGCTACCCGCTGGGCGCCTATATGGCCGGCTGCATGCAAGGCAATGCGCATGGCGCCGCGGCCTGGGCGCGGCGCGTGCTGGGCCCTGTCGAGTACGGCCTGTATCGCCTGTGCGGCGTGCGCCCCGATGCGGAGATGGGCTGGCTGTCGTATACCCTGGCCATCCTGCTGTTCAGCATCCTGGGGGGACTTGCGGTCTACGCGATGCAGCGCCTGCAGGCCTGGCTGCCGCTCAACCCCCAGGGAATGGGAGCAGTCAGCGCCGACTCGTCGTTCAACACTGCCGTGGCGTTCGTCACCAACACCAACTGGCAGGGCTATGCCGGCGAGTCGACCATGAGCTATCTGACCCAGATGCTGGGCCTGACCGTGCAGAACTTCCTGTCGGCGGCCACGGGCATCGTCGTGGCCACCGCGCTCATTCGCGGCATCGCCCGCCACGACGCCGCCACCATAGGGAACGCCTGGGTCGATCTCACGCGCGCCACGCTCTACGTCCTGCTGCCCATCAGCCTTGTGATAGCCGTCTTCCTGGTGGGCCAGGGCGTTATCCAGAACTTCTCTCCATACCGCGATGTGCAGACGCTGGAATCCACGCAGTACCAGAACCCGCGCATGGACGCGGCCGGCCAGCCCATCAGGGACGCGCAGGGCAATGCCGTCACGGATCCGGCGACGACGCCGACCCAGACCCTGCCCATGGGCCCCGTCGCCTCGCAGGAGGCCATCAAGATGCTGGGCACCAACGGCGGCGGGTTCTTCAACGCCAACTCGGCCCATCCGTACGAGAACCCCACGCCCACGGCTGACGCCGTGCAGATGCTCGCCATTTTCCTGATTCCCGCCGCGCTGTGTTTCGTCTTCGGCCACATGGTCGGCGACCGGCGCCAGGGCTGGGCGGTGTTCGTCGCCATGACGCTGCTGTTCGCCGTGTCGGTTCTCGTCATCGTGCCGGCCGAGCAGGGCGGCAACCCGCTGCTGGCGACCCTGGGCGTGGACCAGATCGCCAGCGCCGCCCAGGCTGGCGGCAACATGGAAGGCAAGGAGGTGCGCTTCGGCATCGCCGATTCGGCGCTCTTCGCCGCGATCACGACGGCCGCCTCCTGCGGCGCCGTCAACGGCATGCACGATTCGCTCATGCCCATGGGCGGCTTCGTCACCCTGTGGAACATGATGCTGGGCGAGGTCGTGTTCGGCGGCGTGGGATCGGGCCTCTACGGCATGCTGGTCTTCGCCCTCCTGGCCGTGTTCATCGCCGGGCTGATGATAGGGCGCACGCCCGAATACCTGGGCAAGAAGATCGAGGCCTTCGACATGAAGATGATCTCGATCGCGATCCTTGCCACGCCCCTGTTCGCGCTCGCCTGCACGGCCATCGCCGTGCTGAGCGCCGACGGGCGGGCGGGTGTTGCCAATCCCGGCCCGCACGGCTTCAGCGAGATCCTCTACGCCTTCACCTCGTCGGCCAACAACAACGGCAGCGCCTTCGCGGGGCTCTCGGCCAACACGCCCTTCTACAACGTCCTTACCGCTGTGGCCATGTGGTTCGGCCGGTTCGCGGTGATCGTGCCGGTGCTGGGCGTGGCCGGTTCGCTGGCCGCCAAAAAGCGCCTCGCGGTCACGGCCGGAACCATGCCCACGCACGGCCCACTGTTCGTCGCCCTGCTCATCGGCACCGTGGTGCTGGTCGGCGCGCTCAATTACGTGCCGGCCCTGGCTCTGGGGCCGGTCGTCGAGCACCTGATGCTGCCCCACGCGAACTGAGCCCGATCCCGACCGCAAACCTGCCGCCATGAAACCGAATGCCCACGCCATGACACGCCAATCCCTCGCACCGCTCGATCGGGCGCTGCTGCGCCCGGCCATCATCGATTGCCTGCGCAAGCTCGACCCGCGCAGGCAGTGGGGCAACCCCGTGATGTTCGTCGTCTATTGCGGCAGCGTGCTCACCACGGTGCTCTGGCTGCAGGCCCTGGGTGGCAGGGGCGAGGCGCCGGCCGGTTTCATCCTGGCCGTGGCCCTGTGGCTGTGGTTCACGGTGCTGTTCGCCAATTTTGCGGAAGCGCTGGCCGAGGGCCGCAGCAAGGCGCAGGCCGCGGCGCTGCGCGGGCTCAAGCAGCAAACCGTCGCCAGGAAACTAGCAATGCCCCAGAATCGGGCAATCTGGAGCAGCGTTCCCGCGGGCCAGCTGCGCCGCGGCGACGTGGTTCTGGTCGAGGCCGGCGACACCCTGCCGGCCGACGGCGAGGTCATCGAGGGCGTGGCCTCGGTCGACGAGAGTGCCATTACGGGCGAATCGGCACCGGTGATCCGCGAGTCGGGCGGGGACTTCTCCGCCGTCACGGGCGGGACCCGCGTGCTCTCCGACTGGATCGTGGTGCGCGTGAGCGTCAACCCGGGCGAGGCATTCATCGACCGCATGATCGCCATGGTGGAGAGCGCGCGGCGCCAGAAGACGCCCAACGAAATCGCCCTGACCATATTGCTGGTCGCGCTCACCATCATCTTCCTGGTGGTCACGGTCACGCTGCTGCCCTACTCCATCTTCAGCGTCGATGCGGCCAAAGCCGGCACCCCCGTTTCCATCACCGTGCTGATCGCCCTGCTCGTCTGCCTGATCCCGACCACCATCGCCGGGCTGCTCTCGGCCATCGGCGTGGCGGGGATGAGCCGCCTCATGCAGGCCAACGTCATCGCCACCTCGGGGCGCGCCGTCGAGGCCGCGGGCGACGTGGACGTTTTGTTGCTTGACAAGACCGGCACCATCACGCTGGGCAACCGCTCGGCGGCGGCCTTCCTGCCGGCGCCCGGCGCGAGCGAAGCCGAGCTGGCCGACGTTGCGCAGCTGGCCTCGCTGGCCGACGAGACGCCCGAGGGCCGCAGCATCGTGGTGCTGGCCAAGACGCGCTTCGACCTGCGCGAGCGCGACCTGCGTGCGCTCGATGCGCGCTTCGTCGCCTTTTCGGCCAATACCCGCATGAGCGGCGTCGATTTCGGCGACGGCACGCCCGGCGGCCCGGCCATCCGCAGCGTGCGCAAGGGTGCGGCCGATGCAGTACGCATCCACGTCGACACGCTGGGCGGCAGCGTGGCGCCGGCCATCATCCAGATCGTCGAGGCCGTGGCACGGCGCGGCAGCACGCCGCTCGTGGTGGCCGACGGTGCGCGCGTGCTCGGGGTGGTGGAGCTCAAGGACATCGTCAAGGGCGGCATCAAGGAGCGCTTCGCCGAGCTGCGGCGCATGGGCATCAAGACCGTCATGATCACCGGCGACAACCGCCTCACGGCGGCGGCCATCGCGGCCGAGGCTGGCGTTGACGATTTCCTGGCCGAAGCGACGCCTGAGGCCAAGCTGGCGCTGATACGCGAGCACCAGGCCCAGGGGCGCCTCGTGGCAATGACCGGCGACGGCACCAACGATGCGCCGGCGCTGGCGCAGGCCGACGTAGCCGTGGTGATGAACACCGGCACGCAGGCGGCCAAGGAAGCCGGCAATATGGTGGACCTAGACTCGAACCCGACCAAGCTCATCGAAATCGTGGAAACGGGCAAGCAGATGCTCATGACCCGCGGCGCGCTGACGACCTTCAGCATCGCCAACGACGTGGCCAAGTACTTTGCCATCGTGCCTGCGGCCTTCGTCTCCACCTACCCGCAGCTGGCGGCCCTCAACGTCATGGGCCTGGCCACGGCATCCTCGGCCGTTCTGTCGGCCGTCATCTTCAACGCGCTGATCATCATCGTGCTCATTCCGCTGGCCCTCAAGGGCGTGCGCTACCGCCCGCTGGGCGCCGCCACGATCCTGCGCCGCAATCTGCTCATCTACGGCGTGGGGGGCATCGTCGCGCCGTTCGCCGGCATAAAGCTCATCGACCTGCTGCTCGTTGCGGCCGGCCTGACCTGATGGGAGTGCCCCATGAAGACCCTGATCCGACCCGCCCTCAGCCTCTTTGTCGCGCTGACCCTGATCACCGGCATTGCCTATCCGCTTGCCGTTCTCGCACTGGGCACGCTGCTGTTCCCCGGGGAGGCGGGCGGCAGCCTCGTGCAGCGCGACGGCCATCCCGTCGGGTCGCGATGGATCGGGCAGAACTTCGCCGACCCTGGCCATTTCTGGAGCCGGCCTTCGGCAACTTCCCCGCAGCCCTACAACGGCCTGGCGTCCGGCGGCTCCAACCTGGGGCCGGCAAATCCGGCGCTGGTGGACGCCGTGCGCACGCGGATCGAGGCGCTGCGCGCGGTCGATCCGCAGAACCACCAACCCATACCCGTGGACCTGGTCACCGCATCGGCCAGCGGACTCGATCCGGACATCAGCCCGGCCGCGGCGCATTACCAGGCGGTCCGCGTGGCGCGCGTGCGCGGCCTCGCTCCGGAGCGCGTCGCCGCGCTCGTTGACGCCCACATCCTGGGGCGGCAATGGGGGCTGTTCGGGGAGGCGCGGGTGAATGTGCTGGAACTGAACCTCGCGCTGGAGGGATTGCGCTAGTTTGACGCCTCTCCCCCCGGAACACGGACGGGGGGAGGGCGCATGCCGCACTTGCCTTCCCGTAGACTTTCCGCGTGTCGCGCCCTCCCGTCCCCCCCTCCCTCGCGAAAGACACCGGCACCCAGCCGGTACCGCGCCTGGCCGTCATCGACATCGCCCGCGGCACGGCGATCGTGCAGATGATCGCGTACCACTTCTGCTACGACCTCAATTATTTCGGCTGGATCCGCGTCGCGATGAATCAGGATCCGGGCTGGATCGCCTGGCGCAGTGCCATCGTCACCCAGTTCCTCCTGATCGTCGGCGTCTGCCTCGCGCTGCCCGGAGGCGCCGCTGCACCGGGCGCCGGTGGCCGCATCGCTGCGCATGCGCTGCGCTCGCGCCGCTGGTGGCAGATCGCCGGCTGTGCGGCGCTGGTGTCGGGCGCCAGCGCCCTGCTCTTCGGAGCGCGCTGGATCTGGTTCGGCATCCTGCATTTCGTCGTCGTCGCCGAAGTGCTGCTGGCGCCCCTGCGCGGGCGGCCGCGAACGAGCCTCGTGGTGGGCGTGCTTGCATTGGGCCTGGGGCTGGGCGTGACCCTGCCGATGTTTGCCGCCAATGGCCTGAGCTGGATCGGGTTTTCACCGGTGAAGCCGCGCACCGAGGATTTCGTGCCGCTGCTGCCGTGGGTGGGCGTGGTGCTGATCGGGATGGCGGCGGGGAGCCTGTGGCGGCAAAGTCCTGCGGCCTGGGCGCGCGGATTGCGCGGACCGGACATGCGCGCGGCGGCGCCGCTGGTGCTGCTGGGGCGGTGGCCGTTGACGGTCTACATGCTGCATCAGCCGGTTCTGTTCGGCGCGCTGGCGTTGGTGCGGTGGGCGGGGCACGACAGTGGTTGAGGAATCTCGCCGCCCATTTCACCGTCCCGCTTCCTCCGATCGTATCGGAATCACTTCCCCCGCCGCCGTGCGCGTGAAGCACTCGGGCTGCAGTGTCACGTGCCCGATGCCGTGCTGCCGGTCCAGGATGCGCCGCGCCTGCAGCAAGATGCCCGGCCAGCGCTCGATGCGGTCGATCATCAGGTGCGCCGAGGCGGCGCGTTGCCCCGGCACCATTGCCCAGATATGCAGGTCGTGCACCGAGCGCACGCCGGGTATGGCGGCCAGCGCCAGGCCGACCGCCTCGTAGTCGACGCCCGCCGGCACGCTGTCGAGCAGCACCAGTGTCGATTCGCGCAGCACGCCCACGGTGGAGCGCAGGATGAGGCCGCTGACCAGCATCGACAGCAGCGGGTCGACCACCACGTAGCCCGTGTACATGACGACCAGGCCGGCGACGACCGCGGCCACCGAGGCCAGCAGGTCGCCGATGACGTGCAGCAGGGCGGCGCGCACGTTGAGATTGGCATGGTCGTGCGACAGCAGCCACGCGACCAGCAGGTTGACCGCCACGCCCGCCCCGGCGATGAGCGCCACCGCGGCGCCATTGACCGGCACCGGATGGGCGATGCGGTCGACGCCCTCGACCACCAGCCAGATAACCACGCCCAACAGCGCCAGCGAGTTCACGAATGCGGCGATCACCTCGGTGCGTGCCAGTCCGTAGGAGTGCCGTGCCGACACCGGGCGCTGGGCCACCACGTGGGCCGCCAGCGACAGGCACAGCGAGGCCGCATCGGTCAGCATGTGGCCGGAGTCGGCCAGCAGGGCCAGCGACCCCGACCACAGTCCGCCGGCCAGTTCCACCAGCGCGAACGCCGCCACCAGGACCAGGGCCAGCAGCAGCGGGCGCGAGCTGCCGGCATGCGCGGTATGGGTGTACTGGCCGTCGCCGTGCGAGTGGCCGCCGAAGCCGTGATGGTGGCCGCCCGCCCGCCCGTGCGCATGGTCGCGCCGGCCGTGCTCGTGCGGCCCGTGCTCGTGCTGCGAGTGCTCGTGCTGCGCGTTCTCGTCGTGCACGTGGCCGTGGTTCACGGATGCGCCCGATCCTGGGTCATGCAGGAGCGCGCCTCGTTCAGGGTGCCGGCGCGGCCTCAGGCGCGCGCCGGCGCCCCGCGCGCGGGCGCGAAATGCACGTGGCAGCCGGTCTTCGTGCGCACCTCGTCGGGGGTGACGCCGGGCGCCAGTTCCGTCGCCTGCAGCCCGGCGGGCGCGACATCGAACACGCCCAGGTCGGTGATGATGCGGTTGACGACGCCCACGCCGGTGAGCGGCAGCGTGCACTGCTGCAGGATCTTGTGCTCGCCGTTGCGGGCGCAGTGTTCCATGAGGACGATGACGCGCTCCACGCCGGCGACGAGGTCCATGGCGCCGCCCATGCCCTTGACGAGCTTGCCCGGGATCATCCAGTTGGCCAGGTCGCCGCGTTCGCTCACCTGCATCGCGCCCAGTATCGCCAGGTTGATGTGGCCGCCACGGATCATGCCGAAGGAATCGGCGCTGCTGAAGTAGCTCGAACCGGGCAGCGCGGTGACCAGCTGCTTGCCCGCGTTGATCAGGTCGGGGTCGACCTCGGATTCTGTCGGGAACGGGCCGATGCCCAGCAGGCCGTTCTCGGACTGCAGCATGACGTCCACGCCGTCGGGTATGTAGTTGGCCACCAGGGTGGGCATGCCGATGCCCAGGTTGACGTAATACCCGTCGCGCAGTTCGCGGGCGGCGCACTGCGCCATCTGTTCACGGTTCCAGGCCATGGGGACCTCCTTGTCGTCGCGTTGGGTTGCCGGTCAGCCGGCCCGCACGGTGCGCTGCTCGATGCGCTTGAGCGGCCGGGCGTTGACGACCAGGCGCTGCACGAAGATTCCCGGGGTGTGGACCTGGTCCGGGTCGAGCGTGCCGTTATCCGCCAGTTCCTCGACCTCGGCCACCGTGACCTTGCCGCACATGGCCACCACCGGATTGAAATTGCGCGCCGTCTTGCGGTACACGAGGTTGCCCTGCCGGTCGGCCTTCCAGGCCTTGACGAGCGCCACGTCGGCGCGCAGCGAGCGTTCCAGCACATAGCGCTTGCCGTCGAATTCGCGCACGTCCTTGCCCTCGGCGACCAGGGTGCCCACGCCGGTGGGCGTGAAGAACGCCGGTATGCCGCAGCCGCCAGCGCGCATCTTCTCGGCCAGCGTCCCCTGCGGCGTGAACTCGAGCTCGAGTTCGCCGGCCAGGTACTGGCGTTCGAACTCCTTGTTCTCGCCGACGTACGAGGCGATCATCTTGCGCACCTGGCGGGTCTGCAGCAGCAGGCCCAGGCCGAAGTCGTCGACGCCGGCGTTGTTGCTGATGCAGGTCAGCTCGCGCGCGCCGCTGTCGCGCAGCGCCGCGATCAGCGATTCGGGGATGCCGCACAGGCCGAAGCCGCCGACGGCGATGGTCTGGCCATTGCGCACGACATCGGCAAGCGCGTCCTTGGCACTGGGAAAGAGCTTGTTCATGAGGCCTCCCGGAGGAATGCGCATTCTAGGGCCAGTTCGCGCCGCTCCGGCGGGGGCCGCGGTCGCTCTAGAATCGCGGATTGGCTGCAGCCGGGGCGGCGCCCCGGCAGCAAACCGCCATCACCCCCGCGGTCGGTGACCGCTCACCGGGAGTCGCCAGCGTCATGGATGCCGTCGAACGCGAGGCCATGGAATACGACGTCGTGATCGTGGGCGGTGGCCCGGCGGGCCTGGCCGCGGCGATCCGCATCAAGCAGCGGGCGGCTGCCGCCGGCGCCGAGTGCAGCGTCTGCGTGCTTGAAAAAGGCGCCGAACTCGGCGCCCATACGCTGTCCGGCGCGGTGGTCGACCCGCGCGCCTTCGACGAGCTGTTCCCCGACTGGCAGGCGCGCGGCGCCCCGCTGCAGACCCCGGTGCGCGAGGATCGATTCCTGTTCCTGACCGAAACCGCGGCGTTGCGCGCGCCCGACTGGACGCTGCCGGCCTGCTTCACCAATCACGGCAACTACATCGTCAGCCTGGGCAACGTGGTGCGCTGGCTGGGGCGCGAAGCCGAATCGCTCGGCGTCGAGATCTTTGCCGGCTTTGCCGCGGCCGAAATCCTGTACGACCCGCGGGGCCGCGTCGTCGGCGTCGCCACCGGCAACCAGGGCGTCGGCCGCGATGGCCAGCCCACGGCCAGCTTCCAGCCCGGCGTCGAGCTGCGCGGCAAGTACACGCTGTTTGCCGAAGGGTCGCGCGGGCACCTGGGGCGCCAGCTGATCGACCGCTTCGACCTGGCGCGCGGCCGCGACCCGCAGACCTATGGCATCGGCATCAAGGAACTGTGGGACGTCGACCCGGCATGCCACGAGGAAGGCCTGGTGGTGCACAGCGCCGGCTGGCCGCTCGACCGGCAGACCTACGGCGGCTCGTTCGTGTACCACGCCGCCAATCACCAGGTCAGCGTCGGATTCGTCGTCGGACTCGGGTACCGCAACCCCTACCTGTCGCCGTTCGAGGAGTTCCAGCGGCTCAAGGGCCATCCGGCGATCGGCCGCTTCCTGCAGGGCGGCAAGCGCGTGGCCTACGGCGCGCGTGCGATCACCGCCGGCGGCCTGCAGTCGCTGCCCCAGCTGGTGTTCCCGGGCGGCGCACTGATCGGCTGCGAGGCGGGTTTTCTGAATGCCGCGCGCATCAAGGGCACGCACGGCGCGCTGGTCTCGGGCATGCACGCCGGGGCCGCGGCGTTCGCGGCGGTGGCCGCGGGACGCGCTGCCGACACGCTCGACCGCTATCCGGCCACGCTGCGGCAGAGCTGGCTGTGGCAGGACCTGCACGTGACCCGAAATTTCAAGCCCTGGATGGACAAGGGCCTGTACACGGGCTCGGTGATGTTCGGCATCGACCAGCTGCTGCTGCGCGGCCGCGCGCCGTGGACGCTGCGGCGCACGACCCCCGACCACGCCAAGCTGTTGCCGGCCGCGCAGTGCACGCCCATCAACTACCCCAAGCCCGATGGCCGCATGCGCTACGACCGACTGTCCTCGGTGTTTCTCTCCAACACCAACCACGAGGAGAACCAGCCGATCCACCTGACGCTCAAGGACCCGACGGTACCGGTGACGCTCAACCTGGCGCGGTACGCCGGACCGGAGGCGCGCTACTGCCCGGCGGGCGTCTACGAGTTCGTGGCCCGGGAGGACGGCGGCGAGCGCCTGCAGATCAATGCGCAGAACTGTGTGCACTGCAAGACCTGCGACATCAAGGACCCGAGCCAGAACATCGTCTGGGTGGTGCCCGAGGGCGGCGGCGGACCGCGTTATCCGAACATGTGACCGGCGCCACCATGGTGCGGCGCGATCCGCAGCGGTGCGTCGGACGGCGTGCAGTGCACAACAGCGGCGCGGATCCATGGTCCGGCCGTAAGTCGCTCTGGCGATGGGACCACATTGCGAACCATTTGCACCGGACTGGATCCTCTGATCCGCGACCGCCCGCGTTACATTCCGGTCACGCGGCGGGCATGCCGCCCGTCAACAGGAAGCGGCCTCCGTGAGCGATAGGGAGCACTGGTCAGCAGCGGATCGCGCCTTGGGCATGGACCGTCCCATCACGCGGCGGGACGTGCTCCACGGCCTGGCCGCCGCGGGCGCCGGTGCGCTGGCCGGACCCCTGGGCCTGCCGGCGGCGCGTGCCGCGGCCGGCTCGGGGGCCACCGACTATCCGCCGCAGTGGACCGGCCTGCGCGGCTCCACCGACGGCACGTTCGAGGCGGCCCACGCGCTGCGCGAGGGACGCGCGCCGCAGGAAGCGGTCGACACCGGCGAGACCTACGACCTGGTGGTGGTCGGCGCGGGCATCAGCGGCCTGGCCGCGGCGCATTTCTTTCGCGCCCGCTCGGCAGGCACGCCGCGCATCCTGATCCTGGACAACCACGACGACTTCGGCGGCCACGCCCGGCGCAATGAATTCGTGCTGCCCGGCGGCATGCAACTGCTCAATGGCGGCACCGCCGAGATCGACAGTCCGCGGCCCTACAGCGCGGTGGCCGACGGCCTGCTGCGCGAGCTGGGCGTCGACGTCGAGGCGCTGGCGGCCCGGATCCCCAACCCCGAATTCTTCCGCTGCACCGAGGCCGAGCGCGCGGTCTTCTTCGACCGGGAAACCTTCGGCGCCGACAAGCTGGTCCGGGGCCGCAATGGCCGCGGCTGGCTCGATCACCTGGACGAGGCGCCGCTGAATCCGGCGGCCCGCGCCGACATCCTGCGACTGGAACGCGGCGCCGTCGACTACCTGCCGGGCAAGTCCTCGGCCGAGAAGAAGGCGCTGCTTGCGACCATGAGCTACCACGCGTTCCTGCGCGACGTGGCGCACGTCGATCCGCAGGTGTTGCGTTTTTACGAACGCTCCAGCGGCGGCGAATTCGGCGTCAGCATCGATGCGGTCTCCGCGCTCGACGTCTGGGGCTTCGAAGGCGACTTCGCGCCGGGCATGCGCGGCCTGCGCCTGGCACCGGGGGTGATTGCCGGCATGGGCTATACGCCCAGCGGCTACGCGTCCACCGGCGGCTCGTACCAGCTGCACTTCCCCGACGGCAATGCGACGATCGCGCGGCTGCTGGTGCGCTCGCTGATCCCGGCGGTGGCGCCGCCCGGCAGCGCCGAGAAGCTCGTCACGCTGCGCTTCGATTACGGCCGGCTCGACGAGGCCGCCGCGCCGGTGCGCCTGCGCCTGCGCAGCACCGTGCTGCGGGCCCGCAATGAACCGGCCGCCGGCAACGCCGCGGCCGGCGTCAGCGTGCAGTACCAGCGCGACGGCGCCGTCCACCAGGTGCGCGCGCGCCATTGCGTGCTGGCCTGCTACAACATGCTCATACCGTACCTGTGCCCCGAACTGCCGGCCGCGCAGAAGGACGCGCTGCACCAGCTCGTCAAGAGCCCGCTCGTGTACACCAGCGTGGCGCTACGCAGCGGCAGTCCGCTGGAGGGCCTGCGCCGCATCGATTGCCCGGGCAGCTATCACGAGGGCCTGGTCACCAATCCGTACATGGCGGTGGGCGATTACCGCGGACCGCGCAACGCCGACGCGCCGCTGCTGGTGCACCTGCAGCGCATCCCCTGCCAGCCGGGGTTGAAGGAGAAGGACCAGAACCGCGCCGGCCGCACCGAACTGCTGAACACGCCCTACGTCGAGATGGAGCGCAAGGTCCGGGACCAGCTGGCGCGCATGCTGGCGCCGACGGGTTTCGAGCCGGCACGCGACATCCTGGGCATCATGGTGAACCGCTGGCCGCACGGCTACGCCCACGAGTTCAATCCGCTGTTCGACGCCGCTCTGCCGCCGACGCAGCAGCCGCACGTGGTCGGCCGGGCGCGATTCGGCCGCATCAGCATCGCCAATTCCGACTCCGGCGGCGGCGCCTACACCGACGTGGCGATCGACCAGGCGCACCGCGCGGTGCAGGAGTTGCTCGGCGATGCCTGACATGCAGGCGATGGCGCGCCGGGGCGCGCATGCAGGAGCGGCCATGCATCAGCCGGGGCCGGCTGGTGTTGCGCCGGCACCACGCAAGGGTCGATTAGCAGTTGCACCACCCGGGGTTCAAGTCAAACTACAAAGTCGGTTTCAATAAGCCATGTCAACGGCGGGCAGCCGCCGTTCGCGTCGCAGGATTTGCATCGGAGAGGAAGACAAGATGAGCCTAACGGATCGTTACCCTGTAACGGAAGCCGGCAGCGCCTGGCGGCGCCCTGCCCTGGCCGTGCTGATTGCCGGTTTGCTTGCGGCGGGCGCCAGCGCCCCGTCGTGGAGCCAGGCCGCCCCGCAACCTGCTCCGGCGCCGGCCGCGGCGCCGCCGGCCGGCACGGAACCGGCGGCCCCAGCGACCGGCGCACCGGCAGCGGCGCCCGCCGCTGCGGTCGCGGCGCCCCCGCCGTCCGATGCCGGGACGCTGCAGGAAATCGTCATCACGGCCACGCGCCACGAGGAGGTGATGAGCAAGGTGCCCGTCAGCGTCAGCGCCTTCTCGCAGGAAACCCTGGACCTCAAGGGCGTCAAGGACTTCACCGACGTCGCCAAGTACACACCTGGCGTCAACATCGACTCGAACGGGACGAACGCAATATCGATCCGCGGAATTTCATCGTCAGGCGGCTCGGGGACTACGGGTGTGTACATTGACGACACGCCGATCCAGATGCGGGCGCTCGGCTTCAATCCTGACGACACGCTGCCAAAGACTTTCGACCTCGATCGGGTCGAGGTCCTGAGGGGTCCTCAGGGAACGCTTTTCGGTTCAGGCTCGGAAGGCGGCACCGTGCGCTACATCATGGCCCAGCCGAACATGCACGAGGCGAGCGTCTACGCCCGCAGCGAAGTTTCCATGACCCAGGGCGGTTCGCCCAGCTATGAGGCCGGCATCGCCGGCGGCGCTCCCATTGTCGACGGGACGCTGGGCGTGCGCGCCAGCATCTGGTACCGCCACGACGGCGGATGGATCGACCAGATCGATCCCTTTACGCAGGCCACGGTACAGAAGAATTCGAACTACGCAGACGACATCGCCATGCGCGTTGCCGCGAAGTGGGCGGTCAATGACAACCTGACGATCACCCCTTCGATCCTCTATCAGAACCGCAATACCAACAACATTACCGCTTACTGGCAGATTTACTCCAACCCGGGGAGCAATTCATACAAAAATGCCGACCCTGATCGCCGCGCGGAACCGGACCACTATTACCTGCCGGCATTGAAGATCGAGACCGAGGTCTGGGGGGCGGCGTTCATTTCGAACACCTCGTATTTTTCGCGCAAGGATTTGAGCGGCTATAACGGCACGGAATACAACCTGAGCTACTACCAGACGTTCAACTGGCTGAATCCGAGCAACATCCTGGTGAACCAGAACTACTATCCGCTGATAGATGGTTCCGGACTGCACCTTCCTGCGGCGCTTCAGGGGTACCGGGCGCCCGCCACCGTGACGAATCAGCAGGATGACTTCACGCAGGAATTCCGGCTCCAGTCCAACGACCAGGAGAATTCTCGCCTCACCTGGACCACGGGACTGTTCTTCTCGTCCAATCGGCAGACGAGCATCGAGCAGATCAACGACCCGAAGATGTACCAGCTGTTCTCGGGGCTGTTTTCCGGTCCGCTCGCTGTTCAATCGTCGGCCGCGAGCGGCTACAACTGCAATTACACGCCGGGTGCCTCGGCTGCGGTGCTGCAGGAGGAACAGGTGTATTGCGCCAACGGCGCCACGGTGCTGGAGCCACTGCTTGCCAACGGCGACTCCTACTACAACTACAATTTCAGCCGCGACAAGCAAATCGCGATCTTCGGCGAAACCAGCATAAAGATCACGGAGAAATTCAAGGCGATTCTGGGACTGCGCTACGCCAAGACCGATGTGAGTTTCACGCATTTCGCGGACGGCCCGCAGAATTTCATCGGCCCCAACGCCGGTACCGGTACGCAAAGCGACAAACCCTTCACGCCGAAGGTGGGTTTGTCCTACCAAGCCGACCAGGACGACCTGTACTATGCAACGTACGCGAAAGGCTACCGGATCGGTGGCGCGGATCCCCCGATTCCCTCGTCTGCGTGCGCCAATGACCTGGCGTCGTTTGGGATCGCGGCGGCACCCAACAGCTACAACTCCGATACGGTTCAGAGCTTCGAAATCGGTTCGAAGAACAATTACCAGGATCGTTTACGCATAGCCTCAAGCCTGTACTACATAAAGTGGAAGAACATCCAGCAGAATATCTACCTGCCGGGCTGCGGCTTTCAATTCACCGCAAACGTCGGCGAGGCGGTGTCCAAGGGAGGCGACCTGCAGATCGACTGGTCTCCGAACCAGGCATTCAACGTCGAAGCCGCCATCGGATTCACGGACGCACGCTTTGCTTCCAATGCGTCACTGTCGGCAAACGCGGCCCGACCGGTCGTTGCTGCCGGAGACGCCGTGACCGGGGAAAGCGGCATCCCGACCGCTCCTTGGACCCTCACCTTGGGCGCGCAGTACAATTTCATGGCCATGGATCGGAAGTCGTACGTGCGCCTGGATTGGGAATTGCAAAGCCATAACAACACCCCGACACCGGCAGAAGACCCCACGACCAGCCAGTATGCCTACGGCTTTGCGTACACGCCCGCCGCGACTTCTTTCGTGACGCTGCGTGCCGGCACTGCTATTGACAAGCGCTGGAACGTTGCCGGCTTTATCGATAACCTCTTTGACGCCCACCCGGATTTGCCGCCTTCTTCTTATCCATACAGTGACGTCGACAAGTACAATCCGACCTTCGTCGCCACCGGCGTACCGGGTACGACGCCGCTCATCCGCAACTACACCTTCCGTCCGCGCACCCTCGGCGTGACGACCACCTACCGTTTCTGAACGGCGGGCGCAATAAGAAAAGCCCCGGTCCGCTCGGCGGGCCGGGGCTTTTTCCCGCCGGGACCGGCGGCTAGAGCCGGATCCAGGTCGTCTTCAGCTCCGTGTACTTCTCCAGCGCGTGCAGCGACTTGTCGCGGCCGTTGCCGCTCTGCTTGTAGCCGCCGAACGGCACCGTGATGTCGTCCTCGTCGTACGAGTTGATGTGCACCGTGCCGGCGCGCAGGCCACGGGCGACGCGGTGGGCGCGCGACAGGTTGCTGGTCCACAGCGCGGCCTGCAGGCCGTAGGTGCTGGCGTTGGCGCGGGCCAGCGCCTCGTCCTCGCTGCGGAAGCGGATCACCGACAGCACCGGCCCGAAGATCTCCTCGCGGGCGATGGTCATGTCGTTGCCGACGCCGTCGAAGATCGTCGGCGGGACGTAGCAGCCGCCCTGCGCCGGGTGCACGCGCTCGCCGCCGGTGAGCAGGCGGGCGCCTTCGCTCCGGCCCGATTCGATGTAGCGCAGCACAGTGCTCACCTGCCCCTCGTCGACCAGCGCGCCCATCGCGGTATCGGGCGACAGCGGGTTGCCCGGCGCCCAGTCGCGCGCCTGCGCGGCCACCAGGGCGACGAACTTGTCGGCGATCGACTCCTCGACGAACAGCCGCGTGGGCGCATTGCACGATTCGCCCTGGTTGTAGAACACCGAGCCGGCCGAGGTCGCCGCCGCCCGCTCCAGGTCGTCGAAATCGGCGAACACGATATTGGCCGACTTGCCGCCCAGTTCGTTGTAGACGCGCTTCAGGTTGGAGCGGCCGGAGTACTCGAGCATCCGCCGGCCGACCCGCGTCGAACCGGTGAAGCCGATCGCATCGACGTCCAGGTGCAGCGCCAGCGCCTCGCCGGCTTCCTGGCCATACCCCGGCACGACGTTGAACACCCCCTCGGGCAGCCCGGCCTCGACCGCCAGTTCGGCCAGGCGCAGCGCCGTGAACGGCGACTTCTCCGAGGGCTTGAGCACCACGCTGTTGCCGGCGGCCAGCGCCGGACCGAGCTTCCACGCGGCCATCAGCAGCGGGTAGTTCCACGGCACGATGGCGCCGATCACGCCCATGGGTTCGCGCGTGATCAGGGCCAGCGCACCGGGGCCGGTGGGAGCGATCTCGTCGTAGACCTTGTCGATGGCCTCGGCATACCACTGGATGCAGCGCGCCGCGGCGGGCACGTCGGCGGCCAGGCTGTCGCGGATGGGCTTGCCCATGTCCAGGGTCTCGAGCAGGGCCAGTTCCTCGCGCCGGGCCATCATCAGCTCGGCAAAGCGCGCCAGCACCTTCTTGCGCGCTCCGGGCGACTGCTGCGCCCAGCGGCCGTCGTCGAAGGCGCGCCGCGCGCCGCGCACCGCGGCATCGATGTCCGCGGCCTGGCCGCGGGCCACCGGGCCCAGCAGCCGCCCGTCGATGGGCGAGTGCTTCTCGAACACCTGTCCCGTCGCGCTGGTCACGCGGCGGCCATCGATGAAGGCGCGCCCGTCGATATCCATCCGCTGGGCCCGGGCGGTCCAGTCGGTCGTGGTTGCTGTCGTCATGGTCTCATCTCCCCTCGTCATTGCCCGCCGGCGGCGCCTGCAGCGTGCCGATCGCGTAGATCTTGCGGACCCGCGTCACATTCTCCCAGATGCCCGAAAAGCCGCCGGGCACGACGAAGGTGGCGCCCTGGGCAAATTCCCGCACCCGCCCGGCGCCATCGGTCAGCCGCACCCGGCCCTCGAGCAGCGTGCACAGCTCTTCCTCGTGGGCGTCGTAGAGGACCCGCCAGGCGCCCGGCTCGCCCTGCCAGATGCCGGCGTGGAACTGGCCGGTGGGGTCGCTGTAGTGGTTCCAGCTGGTCTGCGCCGGCCGGCCCGAGACGATGCGCTCGGCCGGCGGCAGCGTGCGCTCGGGGGCGGGCGCCGGGCCGTCGAAGGACACGATGCGCGCTGCCGGCGGGGTGGGAGGATCGTTGCGCATGCGGGTCCTGGGAAGGTGCGGGCGGCACGCCGGCGGTTCAGGTGGACTGGGCCGCCAGCATGGCCTCGCGGTAGGCGGCCGCCTGCGCCTGGGCGCGCAGCCGCTCCTGGCGCACGAGCAGCAGGCTGGCTACGCCGACGGCGATACCCACCAGCACCACGGTGATGGTGGCCACCGCGTTGATCATCGGATCCAGGCCCAGGCGGGCCCGCGCGAAGATGAGCACCGGCAGCGTCGTCGTGCCCGGCAGCATCAGGAACTGGGTCGAAACCACGTCGTCGAGCGAGATGGTGAAGGTGAGCAGCCAGGCCGAGGCCAGCGACTGGGTGATCGAGGGCAGGATGATCAGGTAGAAGACCTGGAAGGGTCGGCAGCCCAGGTCCATCGCGGCCTCTTCGACGGAACGGTCGACCTCGGACAGCCGTGCCTGGATGACCACCGTGGCGTAGGCGGTGCAGATCGACGTGTGGCCGATCCAGATGGCCAGCATGCCGCGCAGCGAGGCGCCGCCGAACAGGTTCTCGCAGGCGACGAAGAACAGCAGCAGCGACAGTCCGGTGATGACCTCGGGAACCACCAGCGGCGCATTGATGTGCGCCAGGAAGGCGGTGCGCCCGGGAAAGCGCCGGTAGCGCGAGATGGCGAAGGCCGCCAGCGTGCCCAGCACGATGGCGGTGCTGGCGGCGAAGAAGGCGATCTTCAGCGAGATCCACACCGCCGACTGGATCTCCTCGTCGGCCAGCAGCGCCGCGTACCAGCGCAGCGACAGGCCGCTCCAGACCGACAGCATGCGCGAATCATTGAACGAGAAGACGATCAGCGCGACGATCGGCAGGTAGAGGAAGGCGAAGCCCGCCCACAGCCAGTACCTGCCGAAGCGGCCGATCATCACGCCGCTCCCGCGGCGCGCCGGCCGCCGCCCGCGTCGGCCGACCGGTCGACATTCTGGTAGCGGTTGAGCAGCACCAGCGGCAGCAGGATGAGCCCGACCATGCTCACCGCCACCGCCGAGGCCATCGGCCAGTCGAGATTCTGGAAGTACTCGTTCCACAGCACGCGCGCGATCATGCGCGTCTGCGGCCCACCGAGCAGCTCGGGAATGACGTACTCGCCGACGCTGGGGATGAAGACCAGCATCGAGCCGGCGATGATGCCGGCCTTGGACAGCGGCACGGTGATCAGCCAGAAGGCCTTCCAGGGTGTCGTGCCCAGGTCGCCGGCGGCCTCGAGCAGGCGCGGATCGGCCTTCACCAGCGTGCCGTACAGCGGCAGGATCATGAACGGCAGGTAGGTGTAGACCATGCCGATGGTCATCGAGAACGGTGTGTACATCATCTTGATGGGCGCATCGATCGCGTGCAGCCACAGCAGGAAATGGTTGACCACGCCGTTGTCGTCGAGCAGGCCCTTCCACGCGTAGATGCGCAGCAGGTAGGAGGTCCAGAACGGCAGCGACACCAGCATCACCAGGATGGGCCGCAGCGTGGGTCGCGCCCGGGTCATGAAGTAGGCGAACGGATAGCCGATGAACAGGCAGATCACCGTGTTGATCGCCGCGTAGCCCAGCGACCAGGCGTAGGTCTCCAGGTAGAACGGATCGGTGGCCAGGAACTGGTAATTGGCCAGCTTCAGGCGCAGCGTGAGCGTGCTGTCGGCAAAATCAATCAGGTCCTTGAACTGGACGCCGTCGGCCTCGGAAACGCTGATCTTCAGCACCACCAGGAAGGGCAGCGAGAAGAACAGCACCAGGAACACGTACGGAATGCCGATGACCGCCTTGCGGCCCCAGTTGATGCGCCGCAGGACCCCCAGCGGGCCCGGGGCGGCGGCGCCCCGCGGCGCTTCGCGGCGGTTCATGGCGCGGGGTTCCGGCGGCCGGGCATCGGCAGGGAGCGCGGCGCCGCCATCAGCCGGGCAGCACGACCAGCGCGTCGGGGCTGCAGGTGGCGTAGACCTCGGTGCCGACCTTGATCGCCTCGCCGTGGCGTTCGGAATTGGGCACCGACACCTGCAGGCGCGAACCGTCGCCCAGCGTGATGCGGTACAGCGAGATGGCGCCGAAGTAGGCGCTCTCGACGACGCGGCCCTTCAGGCAATTGACGTCCGTGCGCGGCGGTGCCGCGAGCGCCAGATCGATCTTTTCGGGCCGCAGCGCCACGCTCAGTCGCTGGCCCTTGACCCCGGTGATGCCGTGGCCGATGTAGAAGCGCCCGGCCGGCGTCTCGATCACGCAGTGGTCCGGTTCATCCTCGACCAGCGTGCCGTCGAAGAGGTTGACCGTGCCGATGAAGTCGGCCACGAAGCGGTTGCTGGGGGTCTCGTAGATCTCGCGCGGCGCGCCGACCTGGACGAAGCGCCCGGCGCTCATGATGGCGATGCGGTCGGCCATGGTCATGGCCTCTTCCTGGTCGTGCGTCACCAGCACGCAGGTAACGCCCACGCTCTTGATGATGCTGTGCAGCTCGAACTGGGTCTGGGCCCGCAGCTTGCGGTCCAGCGCGCCCAGCGGTTCGTCGAGCAGCAGCAGGCGCGGCGCCAGCGCCAGGCTGCGGGCCAGCGCGACACGCTGCTGCTGGCCGCCCGACAGCTGGTGGGGCTTGCGCTGCGCATAGGGCTTGAGCTGCACCAGCGCGAGCATGCGCTCGACCTGCGCCTGGATGCGGTCGGGGCTGTGGCCGTGGCGCTTGAGGCCGAAGGCCACGTTCTCCCAGACCGTGAGGTGCGGAAAGAGCGCGTACGACTGGAACATCATGTTGATCGGGCGCTCGTACGGCCGCAGGCCGGAGATCTCGTGGCCTTCGAGGTAGATGCCCCCCGAGGTCGGCGTCTCGAAGCCCGCCAGCATGCGCAGCAGCGTCGACTTGCCGCAGCCGGACGAGCCCAGCAGCGCGAAGATCTCGCCCTTGCGGATCGCGATCGAGACATCGTCGACCGCCGCCACCTCGCCGAAGCGCTTGGTCAGGCGCTCGACGCGCAGGAACTGCGCGTCGTCGGCCGCGGGCGGCGCGGCGGCATCGGCCAGGGCCATTATTCGCCGCTCTTGAAGACGGTGAACAGACGCGTGCGCAGCCGCAGCACGTCGTCGGGCAGCGCCTCCTGCGGGGCCAGGTGCTTGAGCTGGTCGCCGGCGAGGAAAACGCCCGGGACGCTGCGCACGTCGGCCCTGACCAGCCTGTCGGCGGCGCGCACCGGGTTGGCGTGCACCACCTTGTTGACGATGCCGGCCTGGACGTCGGGCCGGTAGATGTAGCTCATCCACTTGTAGGCGTTCTCGACGTGCTTGGCATCGGCCGGGATCGCCATCGTGTCGAAATACATGTACTCGCCCTGCCTGGACACCAGCGCCACCACCGTCTGTCCGGCGTGGGCCGCCTTGGCGCGCTGGGTCGCCATGCCGATGTCGCCGTTCCAGCCCAGCGCGACGCACAGCGAGCCGTCGGCCAGGCCGTTGATGTAGGCCGAGCTCGAGAACATGGTGACGTTGGGCCGCAGCTTGGCCAGCAGCCGGGCCGCCTCCTCGTAGTCGGCGCGCTCGTGGCTGAAGCCGGGCTTGCCCACGTAGCGCAGCGCCGCGGGGAAGACGTCGTCGCCGGTGTCGAGCACCGACAGGCCGCAGGACTTGAGGCGGCTGGCGTACTCGGGCTTGAAGATCAGGTCCCAGGGTTCCTCGGGCATCGGCATGCTGCCCAGCGCCGCCTTGACCTTGTCGACGTTGATGCCCACCGTGGTGGCTCCCCACAGCCAGGGGACCAGGTAGTCGTTGCCCGGATCGTGCGCGGCATTGGCCAGCTGGCCCATCAGCCACGGGTCCAGGTTGCCGTAGGTGGTGATCCTGCTCTTGTCGAGCTTGAGCAGCAGGTGTCCCTCGATCTGGCGCTTGGCCCAGTGCGCCGACGGTCCCACGATGTCGTAGCCGGTGTGGCCGGAGCGCAGCTTGGCGTACAGCACCTCGTTGCCGTCGTAGGTGTCGTACGTGACCTTGATTCCGGTCTCCTTCTCGAAATTGCGGATCGTGTCGTCGCCGATGTAGTCCGACCAGTTGTAGATGTTGAGCACCTTGGCATCGTCGGCCGCCCGTACCGGCGCCGCCAGCGCGGCGCAGGCCAACAGCAGCGCACCCATCGCCGCCAACGCCGCCGTCCGCCCTGCCGCGCGCGCCCCGCCGCGCCGCGCCAACCCCTGCCCTGCCCGTGCCGGGCTGCCTCTGCGATCCATGTTTTTTCGTCCCCCGTGCTGCCTGCCGATTCGGGCCGGCAGCCGCCAGCCCGCCCCGCGAAACCTGCATTATGGCTATACGTGAAGCAAAAGGTGTTCCCGCTCCCAAGAACTGATGACCTTCATGAATTCGTCGTGCTCGAGCTCCTTGACCAGCCGGTAGATCGTCACGAAGCGTTCGCCCAGCACCGCGGCCAGCTCGGGCGCGCTCGACAGGTTGACCAGGGCCTCGGACAGGCTGCGCGGCAGGTCGCGCTGCGAGTTGTAGGCGTTGCCGCCGGACTCGTCACTGGGCTCGATCTTCTGCGTCATGCCCAGGTAGCCGCAGGCCAGCGTGACAGCTGTGGCGACGTAGGGGTTGGCATCGGCGCCGACCACCCGGTTCTCGACCCGGCGCGCCTCGGGCTTGGAGCGCGGCACGCGCAGGCCGACCGTGCGGTTGTCGCGGCCCCAGCGGATATTGATCGGTGCACTGCTGTTGCGCACCAGCCGGCGGTACGAGTTCACGTAGGGTGCAAAAAACGCCATGGCCGCCGGCATGTATTTCTGCAGGCCGCCGATGTAGTGACGGAAGGCGTCGGTGGGCGAACCGTCGTCGGCCGAGAAAATGTTGCGCCCGGTCCGGCTGTCGACGATGCTCTGGTGGATGTGCATCGCGCTGCCCGGCTCGTTGGTCATCGGCTTGGCCATGAACGTCGCGTACATGCGGTGGCGCAGGGCCGCCTCGCGCAGCGTGCGCTTGAAGTAGAACACCCGGTCGGCCAGGTCGAGCGGATCGCCGTGCAGGAAATTGACCTCCATCTGCCCGGCGCCCATTTCATGGATCAGGGTGTCGACCTCCAGGTCCATGATCTCGCACCACTTGTAGATGTCCTCGAACAGCGGGTCGAATTCATTGACCGCGTCGATGCTGTAGTGCTGGCGGCTGGTCTCGGCCCGGCCGCTGCGGCCCACCGGCGCGGTCAGCGGGATGTCCGGATCGGTATTTTGCGCGATCAGGTAGAACTCGAGTTCGGGTGCGACCACCGGCAGCAGGCCCTTCTCGGCGTACAGCTGGCGCACGTGGCGCAACACCGAGCGCGGCGCGAAATCGACCAGGCGGCCGTCGGCGAAGTAGCAATCGTGGATCAGCTGCGCCGTGCGCGCGGGCTCCGGCACCCAGGGCACCAGGCAGGCGGTCGACGGGTCCGCCAGCAGTTCCATGTCCAGATCGTTGTCCGAGATGATGTCGCCGTATTCGCTGGACTCGGGCGCCTCGCCGGTCACGGTCATGCCCAGCACCGATTCGGCAAGGCGCATGCCGCGGTCCTGCGTGAAGCGGGTGCGCGGCAGGATCTTGCCGCGGGCGACGCCGGTAAGGTCGGGAACCAGGCATTCGATCTCGTCGACTTCGTTCTCGTCGAACCAGCGTTCGAGCTCCGCGTGGGAGAAGTTATTGCGTATGGCCATATAAAGGCGCGGCGCTTCCTTGCGAAGCCGCGCAGCGGTTGGAAAAGGGTTGGGGCGCGGCGGCCGGCGGCGCGGCCACGCTCACGCGGCGCGCGGCAGGCTGGCCGCCGCGGCGCCCGGCTGGCGCCGCTCGCGGTGGGCGCGGCAGGCCGCGCCGAACGCGCGGAAGATGCGCAACGACATCGGGTTGTCCATCACCTTCCATTCCGGGTGCCATTGCACGCCGAGGGAAAAGCCCGGATGCGCGGCGATGTGCACCGCCTCGATGATGTGGTCGGGCGCGACCGCCTCGGCCACCAGGCCCGGGGCGAGGCGGTCGATGCCCTGCCCATGCAGCGAATTGACGCTGATGTGTTCCTCGCCGAGGATCTGCGCCAGCCGGCTCTGGCCCAGGACGTGCACGTCGTGCGCCGGACCGTACTGTTCGTCGAGCGGCTGCGCGCTGTCCTCGCGGTGATCGGTCTTGCCGGCGACCTCGTGGATAGCCTGGTGCAGCGTGCCGCCCAGGGCGACGTTGACCTCCTGCAGGCCGCGGCAGATGGCCAGCAGCGGCATGCCGCGCTCGATGGCCATGCCGACCAGCGGCAGCGTGAAGGCGTCGCGCTCGGGGTCCAGCGGCAGCGACGGATCGCGCAGGTCCTGGCCGAAATGCGACGGGTGCACGTTGGCCGGCGAGCCGGTCAGCAGGATGCCGTCGGCCAGGTCGAGGTAGGGTTGCAGTTCGCGCGCACCGCCGGTCGGCGCAAGCAGCGGCAGGCAGTCGGCGGCCAGGCGCACGGCGTCGGCATACTTGCGTCCCAGCGCGTGGTAGTAATGCGCGCCGATCAGGCGGTTGTCGCACGGAATCAGTACGAAAGGCGGATGGATGGCCCCGGGGGCAGCGGTCACGGTAAAGGCTCGGTCAGGCGTTTTCGGGAATGACGGCGTGCGCGTCAGCGAGGTCCCTAGTCTGACGCATATGCCGTGGCCGCAACAGTACCACTTTCACTGCGGCCGGGGGCTGGAAGCGCCGCGAAGTGGCCCCATTGAATAAAAAGAAAGTGGCGCTGGACATGGACCGGTAGGCAACCAAGAATGCCACCCTCCGACGCCGCACCCGCGCGCCGCCCCGCCACCCTGGACGACACCGGATGCTCGCCTCCGAAGACCACCTGACCCGCCACTCCTACTACCTGGCCACGGCCGACCGCGCGCTGCGCTTTGCCGCGCTCGAGGGCCCGAGCGACGCCGACGTGTGCATCGTCGGCGGCGGGCTCAGCGGCCTCTCGGCGGCCATCGACCTGCAGCGCGCCGGCCTGCAGGTGGCGGTCCTCGAGGGCATGCAGGTCGGCTGGGGCGCCTCCGGGCGCAACGGCGGCCAGGCGCTCAACGGCCTGGCCTGCGACATGTCGGTGATCGAAGGCCAGCTCGGCACCGGCGACGCGCGCGCCGTCTGGGACATGACCGTCGAGGCGGTCCAGCTGATCCACGAGCGGCGCCGCGAGTTCGGCATCGACTGCCACTGGCAGGACGGCTACCTGGCCGCCGCCATCGGGCCGCGCCGGGCACGCGAGCTGCGCGTGGCCACCGCCGAACTCGAGCGCCGCTACCGCTACCAGGGCATGCAGTACATCGAGGGGCCGGGCGTGCGCGACTGGATCGCCAGCGCGCGCTACGAGGCCCTGGCATACGACCCGCGCGGCGGTCACCTGCACCCGCTGCTGTACACCCAGGGGCTGGCCCGGGCCGCGACGGCACTGGGCGTGCGCGTGTTCGAGGACAGCCGCGCGCTGCGCCTGGAGCGCGGCGCGGCGCCCGTGGTGCACACGGCGCGCGGCAGCGTGCGCTGCCGGCACGTGCTGCTGGCCGGCAACGTCTACCTCGAGGGGCTGGCGCCCGAAATTGGCGCCCGCATCATGCCGGTGGGCACCTTCATCGCCGCCAGCGCGGCGCTGGGCAAGCAGCGCGCCGACGCGCTGATCCCGAGCCGCTCGGCGGTCTGCGACACGCAGTTCGTGCTCGACTACTTCCGGCTGTCGGCCGACCACCGCATGCTGTTCGGCGGGCGCGTCAGCTATTCGACGCTGGCGCCGCGCGACCTCGCCGCCGCGATGGCGGGGCGCATGACGACGGTGTTCCCGCAGCTGGCCGGCGTGCCGGTGGAGTATTCCTGGGGCGGCTTCGTCGACATCACCGTCAACCGCGCGCCGGATTTCGGCCGGCTCGACGCCAACGTCTTCTACCTGCAGGGCTTCTCCGGCCACGGGCTGGCGCTGAGCGGCCTGGCCGGGCGCCTGGCCGCCGAGGCCATCGGCGGCAATGCCGGGCGCTTCGACATCTTCGCGCGCCTGCGCCACCGCGCGTTTCCCGGCGGACGCGCGCTGCGCACGCCCGCGCTGGTGCTGGCGATGGCCTGGTTCCGGCTGCGCGACCTGCTGGGCTAGCGTCCGCCCTCGTCGACAACGCGCCCGCCAAAACGCGTCCACAGCACCTTGGCGTCGCGCAGTTCGGCCACCGGCACGGTGAGCACGTCGCGGTCCACCAGGACCAGGTCGGCACGCTTGCCCGGGGCGATCGAGCCGATGCCGTCGAGCTGGTCGAGCGCGCGCGCCGCGTTGCGCGAGTACGCGTGCAGCATCGTTTCGCGCGGCATGCGCTGGCCGGAATCGAGCACGCCCGGCGGGCCGTCGCGGGTCTCGGCCCGCGCGATCGCCTGGAAAGGGATGGCGCTGCTTACCGGCGAGTCGCCGGCGCCGCCGAAGACCAGCGTGCAATCGCCGAATCGGCTGGTGCCGGCGGCAATGGTGCCATCGACGAAGCGCACGAGAGCGCCAATGGAAACTTCCGTTTCAGGATAATTGGCCAGGAACAGCGTATGGCCGCCGCCCAGGACCAGCTTCGTGCCCAGGACGTGCGCGTGCGCATCGATCATGCCGGGCATCAGGAAGCCGCCCTTGAGATCCTCGATGCGTGCCGCGGGGCCGGCCGGTCGGCGCAGGAGTTCCATGTCATCGTTCGTGTCCTGGGGCAACCGGCAATCGGAGCGCTACCCAGGTGGTACGGGGCGTGGCGGCCGCATCCGGCCCCGCAACGGCCTCGCGGCCGCCGGCGCGTGGCCAATCGTAGCCGGCGGCAGACGGCGCAGAAAGCAAAAAGGCCCCGGTGCGCGGCGGCGCGCACCGGGGCCGCCAGCACGTGGCTAGCCCTTGCTGCGCGCGATCAGCAGCGCAATGGAGGCAAATACAGCGATACCGCCGAAAATGGCGAATAATACGGTCATCAGCATCTCCCGTTAGTGTGCGCATGGCGCCCGCGGACAGAGGCGCCGTCGCAGGGCGGCGCTGAATCTACCAGCGCCTTGCCGGCGAATCAATAATCAATTCCCTACGGGGTCCTAGGCGGCCAGCGCGTCGTCGCCGCGCAACAGTGCCAGGATGGCGCCGCCGTAGGACTCGAGCTTGCGCACGCCGATGCCGCTGATCTGGCCGAGGGCATCGAGTGTCGCCGGCCCGCGCTGCGCGATGTCGCGCAGCGTGGCGTCGTGGAAGATCACGTAGGCGGGGACGCCGTGCTCGCGCGCCGTGGCCGCCCGCCAGGCTCGCAGGCGCTCGAAGACGCCCGCGGCGGCCGGATCCAGATCCGCGGCCGCGGCGCGCGCCCGCGGCACGCGCGCCGCACGGCCGCCGCCCTCCAGGGTCTGGCGCCGCAGCATCAGGCGGTGCTCGCCCTTGAGTACCGCACGGCTGGCGCCGGTCAGCGCCAGCGTGCCGTAGGCGGCGTGGTCGACCTCGAGCATGCCCAGGGCGATCAGATGGCGCAGCACGCCACGCCACGCCGACTCGGACAGGTCGGCGCCGATGCCGAAAACGGACAGTTCGTCGTGGCGCCATTTGCCGACCTTGTCGGTGCGCTTGCCGCGCAGGATGTCGATGGCCTGCCCCGCGCCGAAGCGCTGGCCGCGTTCCTTCCACAGCCGGTAGATGCACGACAGCAGCTTTTGCGCGGCGATGGTGCCGTCGACGAGCTCGGGCGGCTCCAGGCAGACGTCGCAGTTGCCGCAGGGCGCGGAGCGCTCGCCGAAATAGGCCAGCAGGCCCACTCGCCGGCAGGCGCTGGATTCGCACAACCCGAGCATCGCGTCGAGCTTGGCGCCGGACAGCCGCTTGTAGGCCTCGTCGGACTCGCCGTCGTCGATCATGCGGCGCAGCTGCACGACGTCCTGCAGGCCGTAGACCATCCAGGCATCGGCCGGCAGCCCGTCGCGGCCGGCGCGGCCGGTCTCCTGATAATAGCCCTCGATGGACTTGGGCAGGTCCAGGTGCGCGACGAAACGCACGTCGGGCTTGTCGATGCCCATGCCGAAGGCGATGGTGGCCACCATGACGATGCCGTCCTCGCGCAGGAAACGGGCCTGGTTGGCGCTGCGCGCCGCAGCGTCCATGCCGGCGTGGTAGGGCAATGCCGGGATGCCGTGTCCGGCCAGGAACTGCGCGGTCTCCTCGGTCTTGGCGCGCGACAGGCAATAGACGATGCCGGCATCGCCGCCGTGCTCCTCCTGGATGAAGGCCAGCAGCTGGCGGCGCGCGTCGTCCTTCTCGACGATGCGGTAGCGGATGTTGGGCCGGTCGAAGCTCGACAGGAAGATCCGCGCGCCGCCCAGGCCGAGCTTGTCGACAATCTCGGCGCGGGTGGCCGCGTCAGCCGTCGCGGTCAGGGCGATGCGCGGCACGCCGGGCCAGCGCTCGTGCAGCACCGACAAGGCGCTGTATTCGGGGCGGAAATCATGGCCCCACTGCGAGACGCAATGCGCTTCGTCGATGGCGAACAGCGCGATGTCGGCGCGCTCGAGCAGCGCCAGGCAGCGTTCGGTGAGCAGGCGCTCGGGCGCAACGTAGAGCAGGTCGAGCGCGCCGGCGCGCAGGTCCGCCTCGACTTGGCGCACGTCGTCCCAGTCGAGGGTGGAGTTGAGGAACGCGGCGCGCACGCCGAGCTCGCGCAGCGCGTCGACCTGGTTCTGCATCAGTGCGATGAGCGGCGAGACGACGATGCCGGTGCCCGGTCGCACCAGCGCAGGTATCTGGTAGCACAGCGACTTGCCGCCGCCGGTGGGCATCAGCACCAGGGCATCGCCGCCGCCGACCACGTGGTCGACGATCTGGGCCTGTTCACCGCGGAAGGCGCCATAGCCGAAGACGGTGCGCAGCACGGTCTTCGGAGACGCGGGGGAATGCAGGGGCAACGGTGGGCGCTGGCTCAATGGGCGGGTGCAACGGCTGCGGCGATCGTCCGGAAGGACGCATTGTCGCGCACTTCGGGTGGTGCCGGCCTTGCCGGGGGCGGGTGAAATGCATGCACCCTCCTCCCCCTCTCCCGCAAGCGGAAGGATCAGAGCCAGCCGCGCCGCTTGACGTCCTGGTAGGTCTCGTCCAGGCAGTGGCGGATGAGATGGATCATCTCGTCGATCTGCGCGCGGTTCATGACCAGCGGCGGAGCGATGATCATGCGGTCGCCGACGGCGCGCATGATGACGCCGTTGCGGAACATGTAGCCGCGGCACACCATGCCAACGGCCAGCCCCGGGTCGAAGGTCTCGACCGGCCGCTTGCGCCTGACCAGCACCAGGCCCGCGACCAGGCCCGTGGCCTCGGCGATGCCCACCAGCGGGTGCTCGGCCAGCGCCTCGAACGTCTGCTTGAGATAGGGGCCGGTGTCCTCGCGCACCTTCTCGACCAGCTGTTCGCGCTTGATGATGGCGATGTTCTCCAGCGCCACGGCGGCCGCCACCGGATGGCCGCTGTAGGTAAAGCCGTGGTTGAACTCGCCGCCCTTGTCGATCAGGCTGCGCGCCACGCGCGGACCCACCAGCACGCCGCCCATCGGGATGTAGCCCGAAGTGACGCCCTTGGCGAAGGTGATGAGGTCGGGACGCGTGCCCATGCGCTGGGCGCCGAACCAGTGGCCCAGCCGGCCGAAACCGCAGATCACCTCGTCGGAGACCAGCAGGATGCCGTACTTGTCGACGATGCGCTGGATCTCCGGCCAGTAGGTGGCCGGCGGAATGATGACGCCGCCGGCGCCCTGCACCGGCTCGCCGATGAAGGCGGCGACGCGCTCGGGCCCGAGCTCGAGGATCTTCTCCTCCAGGCGCCGCGCCGCGATCAGGCCGTACTCGTCGGCCGGCAGGTGGCGCGCGTTCTCGAAGTGGTACGGCTGCTCGATGTGCACGATGTTGGGAATCGGCAGGTCGCCCTGCTCGTGCATGCCGTGCATGCCGCCCAGCGAGGCGCCGGCAACCGTGCTGCCGTGGTAGGCATTGTGGCGGCTGATGATGACCTTGCGCTGCGGCTGGCCCTCGATGTCCCAGTAGCGGCGCACCATGCGCACGATGGTGTCGTTGCCTTCGGAGCCCGAGCCCGTGTAGAACACGTGCTCGAAGCCCGCCGGGGCGATGCCCGCGAGCTCGCCCGCCAGCCGGATGGCCGGCACGTTGGCGGTATTGAAGAAGCTGTTGTAGAACGGCAGCTCCTGCAGCTGGCGGTAGGCCGCGTCGGCCAGTTCCTTGCGGCCGTAGCCGACGTTGACGCACCACAGGCCCGACATCCCGTCGAGGATGCGCTTGCCCTCGGAGTCCCACACGTAGATGCCGTCACCGCGCACCATGACGCGGGCGCCCATGCCGGCCAGCGCCTTGTGGTCGGTGAACGGGTGCAGGTAGTGGCCGCTGTCGGCCCGCTGCAGCGCGGCGGTGTCGTAGGGGGCCGACGGGCCCGGGACGGTCTGGCTGGCATTCATGGCGGTTCCTCGTTCAGACGTGCAGCAACAGGTACTCCCGCTCCCACGGGCTGATCACCTTCATGAACTCGGCGTACTCGAGCTCCTTCACCGAGGTGTAGATGTTGATGAAGGCCTGCCCCAGCGCCTTGTGCAGCGACGTGCTCTCGCGCAGTTCCGTCAGCGCCTCGGAGAGGCTGCGCGGCAGCTCGTAGTCGAGCGCGTAGGCGCTGCCCGAGCTCTCCGGCGTGGGCTCGAGCTGTTCCTCGATGCCCAGCCAGCCGCAGGCCAGCGTGATGGCGATCGACAGGTAGGGGTTGGCGTCGGCGCCGATCACGCGGTTCTCCACGCGCCGGTTCTCGGGCGTCGCGCCCGGGATGCGAAAGCCCACCGTGCGGTTGTCGTGGCCCCACTGCACGTTGATCGGCGCCGCGCCGTGGCGCACGATGCGCCGGTACGAATTGACGTAGGGCGCCACCAGCGCCATGCCCGCCGGCATGTACTTCTGCAGCCCGGCCAGGTAGTGGTTGAAGATCTTCGACGGGCTGCCGTCCGGATTGGAGAAGATGTTGCGCCCGGTCTCGGTCTCGATCAGGCTCTGGTGGATGTGCATGGCCGAACCGGGCTCGCCTTCCATCGGCTTGGCCATGAACGTGGCATACATGCCGTGGCGCAGCGCGGTCTCGCGCATCGTGCGCTTGAAGTAGAAGGTCTGGTCGGCCAGCAGCAGCGGGTCGCCGTGCAGGAAGTTGATCTCCATCTGGCCGGCGCCGACCTCGTGGATCAGCGTGTCGACGTCCAGCTCCATGGCCTTGCAGTAGTCGTACACGTCCTCGAACAGCGGGTCGAACTCGTTGACGGCGTCGATGCTGTAGGCGCGGCGCACGGTCTCGGCCCGCCCGCTGCGGCCGATCGGCGGCGTCAGCGGCATGTTCGGGTCGGCGTTCTTGGCCACGAGGTAGAACTCGAGCTCCGGCGCAACGACCGGCGCCCAGCCCTTGTCCTTGTACAGCTGGATCACCCGGCGCAGCACCGAGCGCGGCGTGAATTCGGCCGGGCTGCCGTCGCTGCGGAAGGCGTCGTGGATGACCTGCGCGGTGGGGTCGCTGGCCCAGGGCACCACGCAGACGGTGGTCGGGTCGGGGCGCAGCACCAGGTCATGGTCAATGGCGGCGATGACCGCGCGATAGCCGGGGTCGGAACCCGGGCGGTCGCCATTGATGGTCATCGCCAGGATGTCCTCGGGCATCCGCATGCCGCGGTCTTCGGTGAACTTCTCCCGCGGCAGGATCTTGCCGCGGGCGACGCCGGCCAGGTCGGGAACCAGGCATTCGATTTCACTGATGCGGTTCTGGTCGAGCCAGCGCTCCAGGTCTTTTTCCGTGAAGCTGCTGCGCGCAATGGTGCTGGTATTCATGAGGTCTCTCCGTGCGGCCGGCGGCCAAAACCGCTGGCCGGGGCCGCCGTTACTGCTCGTGCACTGATGTGCCTTTCAGGGGCGGCAGGACGCGAACGCGGTGGGTCGATCGTCCGGGTCGCCGCCAGGGATGCGCAAGCCAGGCTGGCGCACCCTCTGGGGTCCTATGCGTACGGGGAAAGTACGCTAGGCCCCTGGCCAGGGCCGTCTTCGGCGCATACCGCGATTGCGCCGCACGTGCGCCCCGGTCACGCGGTCGTCGCCCGCGGCCATGCCGCGGTCGTCCGCGGGCGTACGACGCAGGGCAGCGTGCCTGCGGTGCGAGCAATCGGGCGAGCTGACGTCGGGAGTGACGGCAAACATAGTGGAACTCCGGCGCGTGTCCCTGCCCCCTGGTAGGAGCAGACGGTCCGGCCTTCCAGGACCCGGTGACCCGGTCGGGCGCCAGGCGCCGCTGGGCACCACAAAGAAGCCGGTCTGGAAAACCACACGCGCGGTGCCCGCAGTGTAGCCGGAATTGGTATTGCCGTCAGATCCAGTATGCTATCTCCGATGGAACCAGTTCTGGTGTGCTTGCGCCCACCGAAGCACCCCCTTGCGGGAGAGCTTCGGTGGGCATACGCCCTCGGAGTCTGACCGGCTGACATGCGACAGGCCACGCCTACCTACGAGCTGCTGCGGGCGGCCTTTGCCGACGCCGACGGCGACCTGCCGCGCTACCGGGTGCTCTACCAGGCCATCCGAGAGTCGATCCTGGGCCACCGGCTGCCGCCCGGAACCCGGCTGCCATCGACCCGCGAACTGGCGCGCGAGCTGGGCCTGTCGCGCAATACCGTGCTGTCCACCTTCGAGGGCCTGCTGGCCGAGGGCTTCATCAGCGCGCGGGCCGGCAGCGGCACGTACGTCGCCCAGGCGGCGGCGCCCCCGCGCCCGCGCACCGGCCGCCATGCGCCGGTCAACGGCGAGCGCCGCACGCTGCCGGGGCACGCGCCGCCGCTGTCGCAGCGCGGCGCGCGCCTGGCCGCGTTCCAGGGCGGCAGCCGCTTCGAGATCCAGCCGCTCAGCGGCGGCGAGGCCGACTTCACGCTGTTCCCCATCAAGCAGTGGCAGCGCCTGCAGAGCCGCCAGCTGCGCATGGCGCGGCCCGAGCTGCTCGACTACGCCAGCGGTGGCGGCTACCTGCCGCTGCGCCACGCCATCGCCGACTACGTGCGCGTGTCGCGGGCGGTGCGCGTCGACGTCGACCAGGTCATCATCACCGCGGGCACCCAGCATTCGCTGGACCTGTGCGCCCAGCTGCTGGCCGACGTCGGCGACCGGGTCTGGGTCGAGGATCCGTGCTACTGGGGTGCGCGCTGCATCTTCGATTCGTGCGACCTCAAGGTGGAGCCCATCGCGGTTGATGCCGACGGCATGAACCCGGCGGCGGCGCCCTCGGGCAGCCGGCCCAAGCTGCTGTACCTGACGCCGTCCAACCAGTACCCGACGGGGGTCGCGATGAGCCTGGCGCGGCGCCGCGCGGTGCTCGAACTGGCCGCGCGGGAGCGCGCCTGGATACTCGAGGACGACTACGACAGCGAACTGCGCTACAGCGGCCGGCCGCTGGCCTCGCTGCAGGGCCTCGATACCGAGCAGCGCGTCGTCTACCTGGGCACGTTTTCCAAGGTGCTGTATCCGGGCATCAAGATCGGCTACATCGTCGTGCCCGGCGCGCTGGTGCAACCCTTCCGCAATGCCCTCTACGACCTGCAGCGGCCCGGCCAGCTCACCGTGCAGGGCACGCTTGCCGAATTCATGGAGCGGGGCTATTTCGCCACCCACATCCGGCGCATCCGCCAGGCCTACGCCGAGACCCGCGCACTGCTGCTCGAGGCGCTGCAGCCGGCACTGGGCCCGTCGGCCTGGATCGCCTCGCAGAGCGCCGGCCTGCACCTGGTGATCCGCCTGCCGGACGGCTTCGACGACCAGCGGCTGGCGCAGGCCGCGGCCGCGCGCGGCGTGCGCGTAAGCGCGCTGTCGCGCTATTTCATCGGCACCCCGAATGCCTGGGGACTGGTGGTGGGCTATGGCTACGCGTCGGCCGAGAAGATCGCGCGCTCGGGGCGCATCCTGGCGCAGGTGCTGCGGGCGGCGGTGTAGCGCCCTCGGCCCGGTCCACTCCCGCGGGCGGGAGAGGGGCCGGGGTGAGGGCATCAATCCACCACGAAGATGCGCCGCCCCACCACCTGCCGCAGCGCGAAGCTCGAGCGGATGCGCGCCACGTGCGGCAGCCGCGACAGGTGCTGCTTGTGGATGCGCTCGTACTCCTGGGTGTCGGCCACAGCGACCCGCAGCAGGTAATCGGATCCGCCCGACATCAGGTGCGCCTCGAGGATCTCGGGGCAATCGCGCACGGCCCGCTCGAAGTCCTCCAGCGCATCCTCGCGCTGGCTGTTGAGGCTGACTTCGACGAAGACGCTGGTGCCGCGGCCGATGCGCGCCGGATCCAGCTCGGCGACATAGCCGGCGATCACGCCCTCGCGCTCCAGGCGCTGCACGCGCCGCAGGCAGGCCGATGCCGACAGGTGGACCTGCTCCGCCAGCGCCGCATTGGTGAGCCGCCCGTCACGCTGCAGCAGCGCAAGAATCTGTCGGTCGATGCGGTCGAGTTCCATGGATAAGCCGGCTGTGACGCACCGCAGCGCACGCTTGTGCGACGCCGCTCGTTGCGGACGCAATGATATTGCAACGGCGCCCGCCGCCACCGCGCGCTATCGCAGCCTATTCGGCGCACCCGCCCGCATACTTTGCGGTGTCCGGTCGCAGCGCGCTTCCCCGGCCGTCGGCCCGCACCCTCTTCCCACGGAGACCAGCATGCTCATCGGCGTACCCAAGGAAATCAAGAACCACGAATACCGGGTCGGCATGACCCCCGCCGCGGTGCGCGAAGCCGTGCACCACGGCCACACCGTGGTGGTCCAGGTCGGCGCCGGTGCCGGCATCGGCTGCGACGACGAGGCATACCGCCAGGCCGGCGCGCAGATCGCGGCCGACGCGGCCAGCGTCTTCGAGCGCGCCGACATGATCGTCAAGGTCAAGGAACCCCAGCCGGTCGAGTGCCGCATGCTGCGCAAGGGCCAGGTGCTGTTCACCTACCTGCACCTGGCGCCGGACCCGGAGCAGACCGAACTGCTGCTGCGCTCGGGCTGCACGGCCATCGCCTATGAAACCATAACCGACGACCGCGGCGGCCTGCCGCTGCTGGCGCCGATGAGCGAGGTGGCCGGCCGCATGGCCATCCAGGTCGGGGCCGTGGCCCTGCAGAAGGCCAACGGCGGGCGCGGCGTGCTGCTGGGCGGCGTGCCGGGCGTGGTGCCGGGCAAGGTCACCGTCATCGGCGGCGGCGTGGTCGGCGCCAATGCGGCCAAGATGGCCATCGGCCTGGGCGCCGAGGTCACCGTGCTGGACCGTTCGCTGCCGCGCCTGCGCGAGCTCGACGACATCTTCCTGGGCCGGCTGCGCACCGAGTTCGCGTCGATCGACGCGACCGAGCAGGCGGTCTACGAGGCCGACCTCGTCGTGGGCGCCGTGCTGATCCCCGGCGCTGCCGCGCCCAAGCTCATCCGCAAGAACCAGCTGGCGCGCATGAAGCCTGGTTCGGTCATCGTCGACGTGGCGATCGACCAGGGCGGCTGCTTCGAGAGCTCGCACGCGACCACGCACGCCGAACCGACCTACGTCGTCGACAACGTCGTCCACTACTGCGTCGCCAACATGCCCGGCGCGGTCGCGCGCACCTCGACCTTCGCGCTGAACAACGCCACCCTGCCCTTCACCCTCGCACTGGCCGACAAGGGCTGGAAGAAGGCCTGCAGCGACGACGCGCACCTGCGCGCCGGCCTCAACGTGCACGCCGGCCAGCTTACCTACGAGGCCGTTGCCCGAGCGCTGGGCAAGGCGTACACGCCGGTGGCGTCGGTATTGGGCTGACCGGTACGCCCGCCCTCACGCCGGCGACGCCGGCGCGCCGCGGCCGCGCATTCGCCCCCCGAATGCCAGCGGCTCGCGCGGTTCGGCCGGCGGCTGCAGGGGCTTCTGCCACCAGCCCACGTCGCGCCACTGCCCGCACTTGAAGCCCACCTGGCGATAGACCCCGAGCTGCACGAAGCCGACGGCCTCGTGCAGCCTGACGCTGGCGGCATTGGGCAGCGCGATGCCGGCGAAGGCCTGGAAATAACCCAGCGCCCGCAGCTCGTCGAACAGGGCGTCGTACAGCCGCCGGCCCAGCCCCAGCCCGCGGCAGTCGGCACGCACGTAGGCAGTGGTGTCGACGGACCAGCGGTAGGCCGCGCGCTCGCGATGGCGGCTGGCGTAGACGTAGCCGGCGACCGTGCCGGCCGCGTCCTCGGCAACCAGCCACGGCAGCTGCGCGACGCCGGCCGCGATGCGCGCGCCCATATCGGCCGCCGACGGCGGCGTGGTCTCGAACGAAATGAACGTGTCACGGACGATTGGCGCGTAGATGGCGGCGATCGGCGCGGCATCGGCCGGCGTCGCGGCGCGCAGCGTCATGCCCCGGCGGCCGCGCCGGCGCCGGCGTCGCGCACCAGCTGCAGGTAGGCGGCGCGATCGGCCGACTGCAGCAGGGTGCCCAGCGGGGCGCGCGCATTCTCGAAACCGTGGGCCAGCACCTCGGCGGCCAGCGCGCTCAGCGGCACGTTCAGGCGCCAGGCCTGCATCAGCTGCGCGAACAGCCGGTCGCGGCGCGGCGCCAGCGCACGCACGAAGTCGCCACTGAAGCCCGGCGGCACGCCGTCCAGGCCGCCGTCCAGGGCGCGGAAAGTGGCGGTCCATCCGACGTTGTGCATCAGGCCGGCAAGGTAGGCGTCGAACGGCTCCACGCGGGCAATGCCGGCGGTCTGCAGGCACAACTGCGCCTTGGCCTCGGAATGCCGCCACAGCCGGTCGGCCGTGCGTCCCAGCAGCGAATCGCCGTGGGCATCGAAGATGGGCTTGAGCAGGATGCGGGCAATGGCGCGGCGCAGGCCCTCGGTGCCCAGCCGGCCGACGGCCTGCGTCAGATCGGCCACCGGCGTGCCGGTTCCGTAGCCGACCGCATTGGCCAGGCGCAGCACCTCGACGACCAGGTTCGGATCGCGCGCCACGCGGGCCGACAGTGCCTGCGCCGACTGCGAATCGTCTCGCAGGCTGGCCAGCAGCTGCGGCACGATGGCATCGGCGCGCGGCACCAGGCCCAGGCGAGCCTGGTCATCGGCCGCGACGGCGTCGATCCGCCGCAGCAGGCGCGCTTCCTCGGCCGAGGCGGCGGCGCCCTGCGCCACCGCGCCGCCGGTGAGCCATGCGAAGAACTGCAGGTCCGGCGCCTCGGCCGGCGGCGGCGCGGCGCCGGCGGCAGCCGCCGGGGGAAGCGCCTGCGACGGCGGCGCGGCGCCGGCCGGTACGTCGGCGCCCC
>JBBISD010000007.1:0-54150 GCA_037441485.1 Burkholderiales bacterium | reverse complement strand
CGCCGGCCGGCGCGGCCAAGCGCGCCGGCAAGGGCGGGGCCGCGCGCCGCCGCAAGGGCTAGGGGCAGCGGACAATGGGGCAACGGCGGCAGGCGCCGGGCGGCGCGCAGCGCATCCTGGCCGGATTTCACGCGGTCGGGGCGCGCCTGCGGGCCGATCCGGCGTCCGTCGGCGTGCTGTACTTCGACGCCAGCCGGCGCGATGTCCGCATGCGGCAGCTGCTGGCCCGCGCGGAGCAGGGTGGCGTGCGTTGCGTGCCGGTCGATGCCGCGCGCCTGGACGGCCTGGCCCCCGAGGTGCCCCACCAGGGGGTCGTCGCGCAGACCAGCAGCGCACCGCCGGCTGTCAGCCTGGAATCGCTGCTCGACGCCGTGCATCCGCAGACTTTCCTGCTGATCCTCGACGGCGTGACCGACCCGCGCAACCTGGGCGCCTGCATGCGCACCGCTGCCGCCGCCGGCGTCGAGGCCGTGGTCGTCCCGCGGGACCGCGCTGCCGCGCTGACCGCCGTGGTGGCCAAGGCGGCTGCCGGCGCCACCGAAACGCTGCCGCTGGTGGCGGTTACCAACCTGGCGCGGGCGATGAAGGACATGCAGGATGCGGGCATCTGGATCGTCGGTGCCGACGCCGCGGCACCGCGCGACCTGTACGACGTCGACCTCACCGGCCCGCGCGCCTGGGCGCTGGGCGCCGAAGGCGCCGGCCTGCGGCGCCTGACGCGCGAGCGTTGCGACGAACTGGCGCGCATACCGATGGCCGCCGGCATGGAAAGCCTGAACGTGTCGGTCGCCGCCGGAGTCTGCCTGTTCGAGACCCGGCGCCAGCGGCTGGCGGCGGGAGGGCTTGCCGCGGGGCCCGCTACCGCGGGCGCGGGTTCGTTGCGCTGATGCCATCGCCCCTGGCCCGCTCCCATGGCCACGCCCGCCCGGGATTTGCCTGTGGACCCGTTTTACCGCTAGAATCGCGGGCTGTTTCCTTGCTGCACCGCCGGTAGTTCAAATAGCGATGGCGCCGCGCCGTACCGGGTTTCCCGCCCGTGGTCCGGGGTGGCGGCACCGGTGAAGGCCCGCAGAACCCGTTTTCTGCGCCGGCACTTCGAGCGGGCAGCTGTTCCCGAGAGGGAAATCCACGAGGAGCGTTTGCATGCGGCACTACGAAGTCTGTTTCATCGTTCACCCGGACCAGAGCGAACAGGTCCCGGCGATGATCGATCGCTACCGTACCCTGGTCACCTCCCAGGGCGGCCAGGTGCACCGGGTCGAGGATTGGGGGCGGCGCCAGCTGGCCTACCCGATCGAAAAGTTGGTCAAGGCCCATTACGTCCTTTTCAACATCGAGTGCGGCAAGGCCACGCTGGACGAACTCGAGCACGGCTTTCGCTACAACGACGCGGTGCTGCGCCACCTGACGGTCGGCATGAAGAAGGCCGCCACCACGCCCAGCCCGATGATGAAGACGGTAGAAAAGGAAGAGTCGCGCAAGCCGGTTGTCGAGGCAAGCGCCACGGCGGCCTGACGAGCGCAAACGTGCGGGCCTCGGGCGCCGGCAGCGGTGCCGGCGGCCGGCGGGCAACGGACAGTGCGGCGTGAACCAGGTTCAGATGCAGGCCAGCCTGCTCGAGCGCAGCGCGCTGCGTTTCACGCCGGCCGGAATACCGGTGGTCGAGGCGCAGCTGCAGCACTGCTCCGAAACGCTGGAAGCCGGAATCCCGCGCCGCCTGGACTTTCCCTTCAGCGCCATTGCTATCGGCGACATGGCCCATCGGTTGGCGCAGGAGGAACTGGGCAGCACGCTGGTCGTCAGCGGCTTTCTGGCCCCGCGCAGCCGCCGCAGCACCCGGTTAATGGTGCATGTACTGGCGTTTTCCCGCCGCACCGCGCCCCCGGGCGCGCCGGCGGAAGAACAAACGGATTCGTAAACGCATTTGGCAGGCGCAACGGCGCCGACGGATAGGACGGAGAACATCGATGGCAACAGCCCGTAAGAGCAGCGGTAAAGGCAAGGCCGGTTTCAAGGGGAAGGGCAAGCCCAACGGCCGGCGTTCGCAACAGCAAAACGCCCTATTCAAGCGCCGCAAGTTCTGCCGCTTCACCGCCGAGAAGGTCGAGACGATCGACTACAAGGACGTGGAGACGCTGCGCGATTTCATCCAGGACAACGGCCGCATCATCCCGGCCCGCCTGACCGGAACCAAGGCCCACTACCAGCGCCAGCTCGATTCGGCGATCAAGCGCGCCCGCTTCCTGGCGCTGCTGCCCTATACCGACATCCACTGAGATCAGCCCAGCACGCCCCGCGGCCCCGACCGGGGCCGCCGGTTCCGACTCGTTGAGGTTCTGCCGCAGGATCCACCATGCAAATCATTCTTCTCGAAAAGATCATCAATCTGGGCCAGCTGGGCGAGGTTGTCCGCGTCAAGGACGGCTATGCCCGCAATTTCCTCATCCCCTCGGGCAAGGCCCGGCGCGCCACCGATGCGGCCATCAAGGAGTTCGAAGTGCGCCGCGCCGAGCTCGAGCGCGTCCACGCCGAACGCCTTGCGGCGGCCCAGGCGCAGGGCGAGCGCCTGCAGGGTCTCACGCTGCAGATCACCGCTAAGTCGGGCGTCGACGGCCGCCTGTTTGGCTCCGTGACCAACGTCGACATCTCCGAGGCGCTGGGCAAGCAGGGTTTCGAGGTTCCCAAGGCCAGCGTGCGCCTGCCCCAGGGGCCGCTCAAGACCGTCGGCGACCAGAAGATTGCCGTCGCCCTGCACACCGACGTGGTCGTGGAAATCACGGTCTCGGTGCTCGGCGAGCACGCCTGAGTCCCGGCCGCGGCGCGGCGCCCGGGCGGGGCGCGCCGCGCCGCGGCCGGCGCCGAGCCGGCATGCTCGTCTTGGTATAGTCGCCGAGCACCGCGGGAGGAGACATGAGCACGCCGCTGGCAGATCCGCAGTACGCGGCGGTACGCACCCCGCCCAACTCCGTCGAGGCCGAGCAGTCCGTGCTCGGCGGGCTGCTGCTGGACAACGCCGCCTGGGACCGCATCGCCGACCGCCTGGTTGCCGAGGATTTCTACCGCCACGACCACCGGCTGATCTTCCAGCACATCGCGCGGCTGATCGACCATTCGCGGCCGGCCGACGCCATCACCGTCTACGAGGCGCTGCAGACCAGCGGCAAGGCCGGCGATTCCGGCGGCCTGGTCTACCTCAACTCGCTGGCCCAGAACACGCCATCGGCGGCCAATATCCGCCGCTATGCCGAGATCGTGCGCGAGCGGGCGGTGCTGCGCCGGCTCATTTCCGTGGGCGAGGAAGTCGCCGCCTCGGCGCTCAATCCGCAGGGGCGCGAGGCCAAGCAGATCCTGGACGAGGCCGAGACCAAGGTCTTCCAGATCGCCGAACAGGGCGCGCGCGACAAGGGCGGCTTCAAGAAGCTCGACGTGCTGCTGGGCAGCGTGGTCGAGCGCATCCAGGAGCTGTTCGACCGCGGCAGCAGCAGCGACGTCACCGGCGTCCCCAGCGGCTTTACCGACCTCGATTCGAAGACCGCCGGCTTCCAGGAGGGCGACCTCATCATCATCGCCGGGCGCCCGTCGATGGGCAAGACCGCGCTGGCGCTCAATATCGGCCAGCACGTGGCCATCGACATGGGCATGCCGGTGGCGGTGTTCTCGATGGAAATGGGTGCCGAGCAGCTGGCGATGCGCCTGCTGGGTTCGGTCGGGCGCATCGACGCCCACCGGCTGCGCACCGGACGGCTCACCGACGAGGACTGGCCCAAGCTGACCGAGGCGATCGAGCGGATGCAGGCCGCGCCGCTGCACATCGACGAGACCCCGGCGCTCAATTCGCTGGAACTGCGGGCCCGCGCCCGGCGCCTGGCGCGCGAGTACGGCAAGCTGGGTCTGATCGTCGTCGACTACCTGCAGCTGATGTCGGCAAACGCCGCGGGCGAGAACCGGGCGACGGAAATTTCAGAAATATCCAGATCTCTCAAGGGTTTGGCGAAGGAACTTAAAGTTCCGGTTATCGCCCTGTCGCAGCTTAACCGGACCGTGGAACAGCGCCAGGACAAGCGTCCGGTGATGTCCGACCTGCGCGAATCGGGCGCCATCGAGCAGGACGCCGACGTCATCCTGTTCATCTACCGTGACGAGGTGTACAACCCCGACAGTCCGGACAAGGGCGTGGCGGAAATCATCATTGGCAAGCAGCGCAACGGCCCGATTGGCCGCGTGCAGCTGCGATTCGGCGGCGAACACACCCGCTTCGACAATCTTTCCCTGACGAGCTCGCCATTCTGACGATGACTGTGGACGCACGGCCCGGTTCGCCGGCCGATTCCGTGGATGCCGCCGGGACGGGGCGTGGCGCCCTGGAGCGCCGCGAACCGCGCTTCTGGCGCAACCTGCTGCGGCGCCTGCGGCTGCGCGACCGGCGTTTCTACCCGCTGTTCGACCTGCACGCCCGCCTGTGCACCGGCGCGGTGGAGGCATTGCTGGACCTGCTGGGCGACCTGAGCGATCCGCGCGGCATGGTGCGCGAGATCGAAGCGCTGGAGAAGCGCGCCGACAGCATTGTCGACGAAGTGCACGCCGCGGTACGCCGCTCGCTGTTTCCGCCGCACCCGCGCGCGTCGATCGTCGCCTTCATCAACCGGCTGGACGACATCCTGGACCTGACCGAGGACGCGGCACAGACCATCCACCTGTACCACGTCACGGCGCTCACCCCCGAGGCGATGCGACTGGCCCAGCTGGCGCTCGATGCCGTGCGCAAGATCGAACAGGCGGTGAAGATGCTCTCGCGGCCCGGCCAGAGCCAGCAGATCCTGGTGCTTTGTGCACAGATCGACGACCTCGAGGCCGAGGCCGATCACGTGCTGCGATCGGCCATGTCCAAGCTGTTCCGCGAGGAACCGGACGCCCGCGAGCTGATCAAGCTGCGCGCCGTCTACGAGGTGCTCGAGGAGCTCACCGACGTCTGCAAGGACGTCGGCGCCGACATGGAAGCCATCGTGCTGGGGCATTTCGGCAGCTAGCGCCGGAACGGGCGCTGCGCTCGCCGTGCCAAACGGCCTATCCCCGCTGCCCCGGGGGATAACGATTCGTTACAACAATCGATCGCGCCAGGGTCCCGGGGGGACTTCACAAGCGCGGCCGAAGCGCTCAGCATTTCCGGTGGTGACCGCAGCCGACCGTCGTACCGGCACCAGGCGACGGGCCCGGGTGCGTGCGGTCCGCCATGGGAGAGTCATCGTGCGCAGCATCGCGAAGTGGACGGCACCGGCACTGGCAGCAGCGGCCCTGGCGGCCTGCAATGGCTATGGCTATGGCTATGGCAACGACGGCTATGTGATGTACGGAGCGCGCTTCGAAAGCTTTGTCAGCACCAACGACGGCGTCGTCGCCTGGGGCGATCCGGACACCGGGGACTTCGCCGTGGCGCCCGGCGGCAGCTACGCCGGCAAGCGCGACAGCCAGGTCGGCACCACCGACCCCCTCACCGGCGCTGCGCTCGGCCGCGCGGCGGGCGTCGAGGTATACAAGTACAGCGATGGCCACGTGTATGCGCTGGACCTCACCGTCTATGGCGTGCCGACGCCGCTGCAGATTTCGTCCGAATCGGCCGCGACTATTGACGATGCCTGCTCGCTCACCGGCACCGGCGCGGTGGCCGGAGCCGCCAGCGACTACCAGGGCGTGTTCTTCGCCATCGACTACGCGGCGCCGACCAACGATACCTATGTCTACCGGCTGCCGGGTCCCGATGGCGCCTGCAATACGGCCGACGACATCGTGCACGTGGTGCGGACCGGAACGGCGGCGACCGTGGCACCCCGGGTGGCGCCGGCCATGCCGATCGTCGCCGTGCACAGCGCGCTGGGGGCGATCACCGGTTTTGTCGTCAAGAGCGGCAGCAGCCTGCTGCTGTACGACGCCAATTTCGCCAATCCGGTGAGCCTGGGCAGCGTGGGCACCCCGATCACGGTCGCCACGCCGCTGCCAGTGGGCCTGGAAACGGGCTTTCCGACGGGCGGACTGTTTCTTATTGACGGCAACATCGTCTACGTCGATTTCGTGGCGCACACGATGTCGGCGCCGCTGGCCAGCATCGCGGCCTTCACGCCAACGGATCCGGGTGCGCTGTTCGCCGCCTCGCCAACCACGCTGTATTACGCGGTCAATACGCCAGCCGCCGGTGCAACGCCGGCGTCCGCCACGATCTACGCGATGCCGGCCGACGGTTCCGCGGTGCCCGGCGCGGTGGCCACGGAACCGGGCAGCGTCACGGACCTGCAGTTCCCGGTGCAGTCGACCAACCTCGTCTTCGCAACCCTGAGCCCCGGTTTCGGAATCTTGGTCCTGCCACAGTCCGGTGGCACGCCCACGGCCATCCTGGCCAGCGGCAGCAATGGCGGCAACGTCACGGCGACGGCCACCGCGGTCTACTACACGACCTGGGCCGACGCCGTCGACAGCGTCAACAAGGTCGAGACGCGCAGCGGCACCCAGGCGGGCATCGTCGGGGTCAACGGCAGCGTCATCCAGGCGCCGGTGACCAACGTCCGCTTCGCGCTTGGCGGCGAGGCCGGCGCCTGGCCGACTGACGGCACACTGGCGGTGCGCACGGCCTGGCAGACGCTGCTGCAGGTCCAGGGGCTGACGCCGGTCACGGTCCGCAACACGGCCACCGGCTGGACCACCACCGAAGACGGCATCGGCGGCGGCGTGCTGGTCGCCATCGATGCGGGCACCAACGCCGCGGTGTCGACGGTCGGCACGCTGCCGGCGAGCACGGCGACCTCGCTGCGGGCAAATTTCCGCTCGGCCGAGCACACCGGGTTCATCACCGCCGGCAATGCGCTGTCGACGCAGGCTCCGGCGACGATCGACGACTACCTCGTCAATACCGTCTTCGGCTACAGCCTCGTGCGGGCGACAGGCAACCTGTAGCGCGCCGGCCCGCCCGCGGCCGCTATAGCGCCTCGGCCGCGTAATCGGCCAGGCGCGAGCGTTCACCCCGCTGCAGCGTCACGTGGCCGGCATGCGGCCAGCCCTTGAAGCGGTCCACCACGTAGGTCAGGCCGGAACTGCCCTCCGTGAGATAGGGCGTGTCGATCTGGGCGATATTGCCCAGGCATACCACCTTGGTGCCGGCCCCGGCGCGGGTTACCAGCGTCTTCATCTGCTTGGGCGTGAGGTTCTGCGCCTCGTCGATGATCAGGAACTTGTTGATGAAGGTGCGGCCGCGCATGAAGCTCATCGACTTGATGCGGATGCGTGTGCGGATCAGGTCGTTGGTCGCGGCGCGGCCCCATTCGCCGCCCGACTCGTCGCTGCGGTTGAGCACTTCGAGGTTGTCCTCGAGCGCACCCATCCACGGCGCCATCTTCTCCTCCTCCGTTCCCGGCAGGAAGCCGATGTCCTCGCCCACGGGCACCGTCGCCCGGGTGAAGATGATCTCGGAAAAGCGCTTGGCCTCGAAGGTCTGCGCCAGTCCCGCCGCGAGGGCCAGCAGGGTCTTGCCGGTGCCGGCCTGGCCGATGAGCGAGACGAAGTCGCACTCGGGGTCGCACAGCAGGTTCAGCGCGAAGCTCTGCTCGCGATTGCGGGCCGTCACGCCCCAGACGGCGTTCTTGGCGTGCAGGTAATCGCGCAGCACCCGCAGCACCGCGGTCTTGCCGCGGATCTCGCGCACCTGGGCGTAGAAGGGCGCGCCATCCTCCAGGTAAACGAACTGGTTCACCAGCAAGTCGGCGACCACCGGACCGCTGATGCGGTAATACGTGACCCCGGCCTGCTGCCAGGACTCCATGCCCTTGCCGTTGCGGTCCCAGAAACTGGCCGGCAGCGGATAGACCCCCGTGTAGAGGATGTCGGTGTCCTCCAGCACCTTGTCGTTGAAATAATCCTCGGCGGCCAGGTCCAGCGCGCGGGCCTTGACGCGCATGTTGATGTCCTTGGACACCAGCACCACGTCGCGGTCCGGGTGCATTTCCTTGAGCGCGCGCACCACGCTCAGGATGTGGTTGTCGGCCTTGCCCACCGGCAGGCTCGACGGCAGCGCGGCACCGATCGCCTGCGTCTGCAGGAACAGCCGGCCGGTGGCGTCCACATTGCCCAGCACCGAGAGCAGGATGCCGTCCTCGATGGGGGCCTTGCTCGAAGCCACCAGGGCGTCGAGCGAGCGGCTGGCCTGGCGCGCGTTGCGCGCCACCTCCGACATGCCCTTCTTGTGGCTGTCGAGTTCCTCCAGCGTCATCATCGGGAGGAACAGGTCATGCTCCTCGAAGCGGAACAGGCTGGTCGGATCGTGCATCAGCACGTTGGTATCCAGCACGAAGAGCCGCCGGCGCCCGACCGGCTGGCGGGGCTTGCTGTTGCGTCCGGTGCGCGCCGCCGGCACCGGCGCGACCAGGCTGAGCTTGGCCTCTGCCGCGGCCGGCGCCGCCGTGCGCCCGTGCGGCGGCAACGCGGGCGTCAACAGCGCCGCCTTCTGGGCGGGCCGGACATTGCCGACCCGCGGTGCCGGTTCGGCGGAATCGGGGTCGAGGAGGGTTGCGGGCTTGCTGGGTGCCTTGGGAAGGGGCATGCGGGGGCGAGGCTCGGTGAGGGGTTGAAAGGGGAAAGCGCAATCGTGGGCAGCGGTGCCGGGGCGGCGGGCCTCAGGCCAGGTCCTTGACCGCCTGCAGGACGGCGTCGACGTGGCCGGGCACCTTGACACCGCGCCACTCCTGGCGCAGCACGCCCCGGGCGTCGATAAGGAAGGTGCTGCGCTCGATGCCGCGGACCTTCTTGCCGTACAGGTTCTTCTGCTTCATGACGCCGAACAGCGTACACACCGCCTCGTCGGCATCGGAGATCAGCTCGAACGGCAGCTCGAACGTCGTGCGGAACCGCTCGTGCGAGACGAGCGAATCGCGCGACAGGCCCACCACGACGGCGCCGGCCGCGACAAAGCGCTCCAGGGCCGCGGCAAATTCCCGCGACTCGGTCGTGCAGCCGGGCGTGCTGTCCTTGGGATAGAAGTACAGGACGACGATCCGGCCGCGCCGGGCAGACAGGCGGAAGGTTCCGGCGGTCGACGGCGCGCAGAAGTCCGGGACCTCGCGGCCGAGGGCGGGCGTGACGGTGCTAACCATGCGGGCCTCCGGCGGCCGGATCGCCTCCCGGAGCCAGGAAGGCGCCGACCACGCGCCGGCCTTCGGCCACCAGGATGTTGAAGGTTCGGCAGGCGGCCGCCGTGTCCATGATCTCGAAGCCGACGCCGGCCTGGACCAGCGGCAGCAGCACGGGCATCGGCAGGAAGCGCTGGGAAGAACCGGTGCCGATGAGCACGAGTTCGGGCCGGCACGAGAGCACCGGCTCGAAATGCTCCGCCGCGACGGCCTGCAGCGAGCCTGCCTGCCACGGCCGCGCCGGGGCATCGGGCGTCAGGAGCAGGGCGCCGGCGTGACGGATGCGATTGACATCGATATAGCCCGGGCCGTAGCCGGTGACGGTATTGAGCGCGGAGGGCGCCTGGGCGTGCAGCTTCAATCGTGCTCCGAGCGCCGCGCCCGAACGGTCTCCGGGGGTAGGCGGCGCAATTCGGGTAAATTATGCAGCCAAATCGCCTTGCCGGCAGGGGCCGGCCCGGCAGCTTTTATCGGGGTGCGGCGGGCGCCGATCCGCCGCGCGGCCGTTCGTACCTCTTCGGGGCCTTGATGCACAACGCAACACCGGAATTCTCGCGTCTGAAACGCCTGCCACCGTACGTCTTCAACATCACCGGCGAGCTGAAGATGGCGGCGCGGCGCCGCGGCGAGGATATCGTCGACATGAGCATGGGCAATCCCGACGGCCCGACGCCGCCGCACATCGTGCAAAAGCTGCTCGAGGCCGTGCAGCGGCCCGACACGCACGGGTATTCGGTTTCCAAGGGCATTCCGCGGCTGCGCCGCGCCATCAGCAACTGGTACCGCGACCGCTACGCCGTCGACATCGATCCCGAGACCGAGGCCATCGTCACGATCGGCTCCAAGGAGGGCCTGGCCCACCTGATGCTGGCGACGCTCGACCGCGGCGACACCGTGCTGGTTCCCAACCCCAGCTACCCGATCCACATCTACGGCGCGATCATCGCCGGCGCCGACATCCGCTCGGTGCAGATGACCCCGGGCGTCGACTTCTTCGACGAACTGCAGCGCGCGATCCGCGAGTCGCTGCCCAAGCCGCGCATGATCGTGATGGGCTTTCCCAGCAATCCGACCGCCCAGTGCGTCGACCTGGAATTCTTCCGGCGCGTGATCGACCTGGCGCGCGAACACCACATCTACGTCGTGCACGACCTGGCGTACGCCGACATCGTCTTCGAGGGCGAGCGGGCGCCGTCCATCATGCAGATTCCGGGCGCGCGCGACGTGGCGGTGGAATTCTTCACGCTCAGCAAGAGCTACAACATGGCCGGCTGGCGCATCGGCTTCATGGTCGGCAACCGCGACCTGGTTGCGGCACTGGCGCGGATCAAGAGCTACCACGACTACGGCACGTTCACGCCGATCCAGGTGGCCGCGATCGCGGCGCTCGAAGGGCCGCAGGACTGCGTGCGCGAGATCGCCCAGCAGTACCTGCGGCGGCGCGACGTGCTGGCCAAGGGCCTGCACGAGACCGGCTGGATGGTCGAGGTGCCGCACGCGTCGATGTACATCTGGGCGAAGATCCCGGAACCCTACGCGGCGCTCGGGTCGCTGGAGTTCTCCAAGAAGCTGCTGGCCGAGGCCAAGGTGGCCGTATCCCCCGGCATCGGTTTCGGCGAATATGGCGACGGGCATGTGCGCTTTGCCCTGATCGAAAACGAACTGCGCATCCGCCAGGCGGTACGCGGCATCCGGGAAATGTTCCGCCGGGACGGCGTGGTCCTGAAGGCCGCATGAGCGCGGCGGGCGCGTCGGGCGCCGGCCCCGCAAAAGACGAAACGATGAATCCTCTACGAGTTGGCCTGCTGGGCCTGGGTACGGTAGGCCGCGGGACGTTCCATGTCCTGCAGCGCAACCAGGACGTGATCCGCCGGCGCGCCGGCCGCGGCATCGAGATTGCCATGATCGGCACGCGGGATGTCGCCCGGGCGCGCCGCGATACCGGCGGCGCGATACCCGTCACGGACCGGCTCGACGAGGTGGTGCGCCACCCCGAAATCGACATCGTGGTGGAGCTCATCGGTGGCATCGAGCCGGCGCGCCGCCTGGTGCTCGACGCGATCGCCCACGACAAGCACGTCGTCACCGCCAACAAGGCCCTGCTCGCACTGCACGGCAACGAGATCTTCGCGGCGGCGCAGCGCATGGGCGTGATGGTGGCCTTCGAGGCGGCTGTCGGCGGCGGCATCCCCATCATCAAGGCGCTGCGCGAGGGCCTGACGGCCAACCGCATCGAGTGGATCGCCGGCATCATCAACGGCACCAGCAATTTCATCCTGTCGCGCATGCGCGACACCGGTGCCGCGTTCGGGGCCGCGCTGGCGCAGGCGCAGGAGCTGGGCTATGCCGAGGCCGATCCGCGCTTCGACATCGACGGCACCGATGCCGCGCACAAGATCAGCATCCTGGCAGCGATCGCCTTCGGCGTGCCGATCCGCTTCGACGCGGCCCATGTCGAGGGTATCGAGCACCTGGCCGCGGCCGACATCCGCTATGCCGAACAGCTGGGCTACCGCATCAAGCTGCTGGGCATCACGCGCCTGACCCCGGCGGGCGTCGAGCTGCGCGTCCATCCGACGCTGGTGCCGGCCCAGCGCCTGCTGGCCAATGTCGAGGGGGCGATGAATGCCGTGCTCGTCAAGGGCGACGCGGTGGGCACGACGCTGTACTACGGGCCGGGCGCCGGCGCGGAGCCGACCGCCTCGGCCGTGGTGGCCGACCTGGTCGACGTGACGCGCATGCATACCGCGGACCCCGAGGACCGCGTGCCGCACCTGGCCTTCCAGGCCGATGCGCTGGTGCACCTGCCCTGGCTGTCGATCGCCGACACCGTCACGTCGTACTACTTTCGCATGCGCGTGGCCGACCGTCCGGGCGTGCTGGCCGACGTGGCGCGCATCCTGGCGGACTTCCGCATCTCGATCGACGCGCTGTTCCAGCGCGCGCCGGCCGAGGGCGAGAACCAGGCCGACGTCATCCTGCTGACGCACGCGGCGCTGGAGCGCGACGTCAATGCCGCCCTCGAACGCATCGAGGCGCTCGATACCGTGCTGGCGCCGGTGATCCGGATCCGCCAGGAATCACTGGCCTGACGCATGCGCTACGTCTCGACCCGTGGACGCATGGCGCCGGCGCGCTTTCGCGACGTGCTGCTCGAGGGCCTGGCGCCCGACGGCGGGCTGGTCGTCCCCGAGGAATACCCGCGGGTCGACCGCCTGCTGGACCGCTGGCGCGCGCTGCCGTATGCCGCGCTGGCGCTGGAGGTCATCGGCCTGTACGCCGACGACTACCCGCGCACCGAACTGGCGCGGCTGGTGGACGCCGCCTACTCGGCCGCCAACTTCGGCAGCGCGGCGATAACGCCGGTGGCCGAACTGGAGCCGGGACTGCACCTGCTGCAGCTGTCGCAGGGGCCGACGCTGGCGTTCAAGGACATCGCAATGCAGCTGCTGGGGGGCCTGTTCGAGGCCGAACTGGCACAGCGCCGGGCGCAGCTGAACATCCTGGGGGCGACCTCGGGCGACACCGGCTCGGCCGCCGAGGTGGCGCTGCGCGGGCGCGCCGGCATCCGCGTCTTCATGCTGTCGCCGCACGGCCGCATGAGCGCGTTCCAGCGGGCCCAGATGTATTCGCTGACCGACGCCAACATCTTCAATATGGCGATCGAGGGCAGCTTCGACGACTGCCAGGACATCGTCAAGGCGATCGGCGGCGACCTCGAATTCAAGCGCCGCTACCGGCTCGGCGCGGTCAACTCGATCAACTGGGCACGCATCGTGGCCCAGGTCGTGTACTACTTCCGCGGCTACTTCGCCGTCACCGGCGCGGCCGGCGGGCCGGTGGACTTCTGCGTGCCTTCGGGCAATTTCGGCAACGTGCTCGCCGGGTGGATCGCCCGCCAGATGGGCCTGCCCGTCGGGCGCCTGGTCGTGGCGACCAACGAGAACGACGTGCTGCACGAGTTCTTCAGCGGCGGCACCTACCGCGTGCGCCGCGGCGCGGAAACCCACGTGACCAGCAGCCCGTCGATGGACATTTCCAAGGCGTCGAACTTCGAGCGCTTCATGTTCGACATGGCGGGACGCGATCCGCAGGTGCTGCGTGAGCTCTGGTGGCAGGTCGACACCGAAGGGCGCTTCGACCTGGCCGATACGCCGCTCGCGGCGGCGGTGGCGGCCAGCGGCTTTGCCTCCGGGCGCAGCACGCATGCCGACCGCCTGGCGACCATCCGCGCGCAGTTCGCCCGTGACGGGCGCATCCTGGATCCGCACACCGCCGACGGCGTCAAGGTGGCGCGCGAACAGCGCCGCGCCGGCGTGCCGATGGTGTGCCTGGAGACGGCCCTGCCGGCCAAGTTCGCCGAGACGATCCGCGAAGCGCTCGGCCGCGATCCGCAGCGCCCCGCGGCGTTCGACGACCTGGAGCAGCGGCCGCAACGCTGCGAGATCCTGCCGGCCGACGTCGGCCGGGTGCGGGCCTTCCTGGAGCGCCATGCCGCCTGAGTGCGGCAGGCCCGGCGGCAGCATGGCAGCGGACGCGACGGCGGGCGGCAACGACGCGCGGATCGGCAAGGTGATCGGCATCATCGGCGACTCCGGCATGGGCAAGACCACGCTGATCGAACGCCTGATCGCGCGCTTTGCCGGGGCGGGCCTGCGCGTGGCGGCCATCAAGCACGCCCACCACGGCTTCGACGTCGATCATCCCGGCAAGGACTCCTATCGATACCGGGTCGCCGGCGCCGGCCAGGTGCTGGTGGCCTCCGCGCGGCGGTGGGTGCTGATGACCGAGCGCAGCGCGGCCCAGCCCGATGCCGACCTCGACCTGGCGGCGCAGCTGGCGCGGCTGGAGCCGTGCGACCTCGTGCTGGTGGAAGGCTTTCGCGGGCAGGCCGCAGTCGCCTATATCGAGGTGCGGCGGCATCGCGGTGTCACGGCGGCGCCGGCGCGGCCGCCCCGGCCGCCGGCGCCGGGGCGCATCGCCATCGCGACCGACGATCCGCGCGCCGATGGCGGCGATCCGGGCCTGCCGCGGCTGGCGCTGGACGACGTCGAGGCCATCGCCGGCTTCATCGCCCGGACCCTGGAGCTGCCGACGTGTTGAGCCTGGACGAGGTATGCGTGCGCCTGCTGGCGGCCGTGCCACCGATCACCGCCACCGAAACCGTGCCGACCCGCGCCGGCCTGGGCCGCGTGCTGGCCCGGCCGGTGGTATCGCTGGTCGACGTGCCGCCGCTGGACAATGCGCAGATGGATGGCTATGCGCTGCGCTGTGCCGATGTCGGCACGCTGCCCTGCACCTTGCCGGTGGCGCTGCGGATCGCCGCGGGCCAGGCGCCGTCGGTCCTGCCCCCGGGCGCTGCGGCACGCATCTTCACCGGCGCGCCGATTCCCGATGGTTGCGATGCCGTGGTCATGCAGGAGCAGGTCCAGGTCCAGGCGGCCGGCGTCGTCATCGGCGAGCGACCCGAGCCGGGCCAATGGATCCGCCGCGCCGGCAGCGACATCGTGCGCGGCGCACGCGCGCTGCCGGCCGGACAGGCGCTGCGCGCCCAGCACCTGGGCATTGCCGCCTCGGTCGGCGCGGCGCACCTGGAGGTCGTGCGTCGCCCGCGGGTCGCGCTGTTCTGCACCGGCGACGAACTGGCGATGCCCGGCGAGACTCCGGCGCCGGGGCGCATCTTCAATTCGAACCGCTTCGTCCTGTCGGGTCTGCTCGAAACCCTCGGATGCACGGTACGCGACCTGGGCATCGTACCCGACCGGCTCGAGGCCACGCGCGCCGTGCTGAGGGACGCGGCCGCCGATGCCGATCTCGTGCTCAGCTCCGGTGGCGTCTCGGTGGGCGAGGAAGACCACGTGAAGGCAGCGCTGGTGTCGCTGGGCGACCTGCACCTGTGGCAGATCGCGATGAAACCCGGCAAGCCGCTGGCGTTCGGCCAGGTGGCGGGCGTACCCTTCATCGGCCTGCCCGGCAATCCGGTGTCGAGCTTCGTGACGTTCCTGCTGCTGGTGCGGCCGTTCCTGCTGCGCATGCTGGGCGTCGCCGCCGTTGCCCCCGGGGCGATCACGCTAAGCGCGCAATTCGAGCGCCCGCCCGATCCGCAGCGGCGCGAGTTCCTGCGCGCCCGGCGCAGCGCCAGCGACGGCGTCGAGTTGTTCGCGAGCCAGAACTCGGCGCTGCTAAGCTCGGTTGCCTGGGCCGACGGGCTGGTGGACGTGCCCGCCGGCAGCGGCGTCACGCGCGGGCAGGCGGTGCGTTTCCTGCCGTTTTCGGAACTTACCGGTCCACCATGAGCGCCGCCAGGAGGACCGCCGGATGGAACTGAGAATCCTCTACTTCGCCCGCCTGCGCGACGCCATTGGCCAGGGCGCCGAGACCGTCACGGTGCCGCCCGGCGTCGAAACCCTCGGGCAGCTGCGGGCCTGGATGCTGGCGCGCGGCGCGCCCTGGACCGACGCTTTCACCCGGATCCAGCCGCTGCGCTGCGCGCTCGACCAGGTGCTGGCGGGCGACGAGGCGCGGCTGCGCGCGGGCGCGGAAGTCGCGTTCTTTCCGCCCGTCACCGGAGGTTGAGGTGGCGCCGCGCTGCCAGGTCCGCGTGCAGCAGGGCGATTTCGACCCCGGTGCCGAGATCGAGGCGCTGCGCACACCCGCCACCGGCGCCATCGTCAGCTTCGTCGGCGTCGCTCGCGACTTCAGCGCGGCGGCGGCCGTCGACCGGATCCGCCTGGAGCACTATCCGGGGATGACCGAGCGCTGCCTGCAGGACATCGCGCAGCAGGCGCTGGCCCGCTGGGAACTGCAGCACGTGGGCATCGTGCACCGGGTGGGAGAACTGCTGGCGGGCGAACGCATCGTCCTGGTCGTCACGGCTGCAGTCCACCGCGATGCGGCCTTCGATGGCTGCCGCTTCGTGATCGACTACCTGAAGACCGAGGCACCGTTCTGGAAGCACGAATCCGGCGCCGGCGGCGCGCGCTGGGTGGAGGCCAAGGAAAGCGACCAGCGCGCCCGGGCGCGCTGGCAAAACGCGCCGGAAACGGGCTCGCCGGGCCGTTTTGCACGCGATTTGGAACCGCGCAAGGCTTGAAAACCCGTCTCGTCCGCCCCATGTTGGAGGACGAAGGGCGCTGCGCAGCGGCGCGCCAGACCGCTCCGGCGAGGCCGGGGCCGCGGCCACAGGCCGCCCGGGTCCGGCGCCGGGGCGCGGTGACGCCCCTCACGATTCCGACGGAAAGCCGCCATGCGCCAGGACAAACTCACGACCCGCTTCCAGGAGGCCCTCGCCGACGCCCAGTCGATCGCGGTGGGCAACGAGCAGCAGTACATCGAACCGGTGCACCTGCTGGCCGCGATGCTGCGTCAGGACGACAGCACCGCCCGCTCGCTGCTGCAGCGGGCCGGGGTGGCGGTTGCGCCGCTGGCGGCCGGCGTGGAAACGGCGCTCAAGCGCCTGCCCCAGGTGCAGGGGGCCGACAACCAGGTGCAGGTGAGCCGCGAACTGGTGGGCCTGCTCAACCAGAGCGACAAGGAAGCCCAGCGCCGCGGCGACGAATACATCGCCAGCGAGCTTTTCCTGCTGGCCGCGGCCGACGACAAGGGCGAGGCGGGCCGCCTGCTGCGCGAGCACGGCGCCAACCGCAGGAACCTGGAGGCGTCGATCGACGCGGTGCGCGGCGGCGCCAACGTGGCCTCGCCCGAAGCCGAGACCCAGCGCGAGGCGCTGAAGAAGTACACGATCGACCTGACCGAGCGCGCCCGCAACGGCAAGCTCGACCCGGTCATCGGGCGCGACGACGAGATCCGGCGGTCCATCCAGATCCTGCAGCGGCGCACCAAGAACAACCCGGTCCTGATCGGCGAGCCCGGCGTGGGCAAGACGGCCATCGTCGAGGGCCTGGCACAGCGCATCGTCAACGGCGAGGTGCCCGAGACGCTCAAGGACAAGCGGGTGCTGACGCTCGACCTTGCGGCCCTGCTGGCGGGCGCCAAGTTCCGCGGCGAGTTCGAGGAGCGCCTGAAGGCCGTGCTCAAGGACATCGCCGCCGATGAGGGCAGGACCATCGTGTTCATCGACGAGATCCACACGATGGTCGGTGCCGGCAAGGCCGAAGGCGCGATCGACGCGGGCAATATGCTCAAGCCGGCGCTGGCGCGCGGCGAACTCCACTGCATCGGCGCGACCACGCTCGACGAATACCGCAAGTACATCGAGAAGGATGCCGCCCTGGAGCGCCGCTTCCAGAAGATCATCGTGGGCGAACCCACGGTCGAGTCGACGATCGCCATCCTGCGCGGCCTGCAGGAACGCTACGAGCTGCACCACGGGGTGGAGATCACCGACCCGGCCATCGTCGCCGCCGCCGAGCTGTCGCACCGCTACATCACCGACCGCTTCCTGCCGGACAAGGCCATCGACCTGATCGACGAGGCGGCCGCGCGCATCAAGATGGAAATCGATTCCAAGCCGGAGGTCATGGACCGCCTCGACCGGCGGTTGATCCAGCTGAAGATCGAGCGCGAGGCCGTAAAGAAGGAGAGCGACGAGGCTTCGCGCAAGCGCCTGGGCCTCATCCAGGAGGAAATCCGCACGCTGGAGCGCGATTACGCCGACCTGGACGAGGTGTTGCGCTCGGAAAAGGCGATGGTGCAGGGCGCGGCCAACATCAAGGCGGAGATCGACCGGCTCAAGGCCCGCATGGCCGACCTGCAGCGCGGCGGCCAGTTCGACAAGCTGGCCGAGATCCAGTACGGCAAGCTGCCCCAGCTGGAGGCCCAGCTCAAGGCCGCCGAGGCGGCCGGCGGCAAGCGCGAGTTCAAGCTGCTGCGCATCGAGGTCGGGGCCGAGGAGATCGCCGAACTCGTCTCGCGCGCCACCGGCATCCCGGTGGCCAAGATGATGCAGGGCGAGCGCGAGAAGCTGCTGCACATGGAGGAGCGCCTGCGCCAGCGGGTGGTCGGACAGGACGAGGCCGTGCGACTGGTCGCCGATGCGATCCGCCGCTCGCGTGCCGGCCTGGCCGATCCGAACCGGCCCTACGGGTCCTTCCTGTTCCTCGGACCCACGGGCGTTGGCAAGACCGAACTGTGCAAGGCGCTGGCCGAGTTCCTGTTCGACAGCGAGGAGCACCTCGTGCGCATCGACATGTCGGAGTACATGGAAAAGCATTCGGTGGCCCGCCTGATCGGCGCGCCGCCGGGGTATGTCGGGTACGAGGAGGGCGGCCAGCTCACCGAGATCGTGCGCCGCAAGCCCTACAGCGTGATCCTGCTCGATGAGGTCGAGAAGGCGCACGCCGACGTCTTCAGCGTGCTGCTGCAGGCGCTCGACGACGGGCGGATGACCGACGGCCAGGGGCGCACGGTCGACTTCAAGAACACCGTGATCGTGATGACCTCGAACCTCGGTTCGCACGAGATCCAGCGCCTTACCGGGCAGGATCCGGAGCTGATCCGCGAATCGGTGATGGGCGAGGTGCGGGCGCATTTCCGGCCAGAATTCATCAACCGCATCGACGAGATCGTCGTGTTCGCCGCGCTCGATCGGGCGCGCATCGCCGACATCGCGCGCATCCAGCTGCGCCGCCTCGAGGCGCGGCTGGCGGCCCAGGACATGAAGCTGGTGGTCAGCGAGGCGGCTCTGGCGGAAATCGCCAAGGTGGGCTTCGACCCGCAGTACGGGGCACGCCCGCTCAAGCGGGCGATCCAGCAGCAGATCGAGAATCCGCTGGCGCGCCGGGTATTGGAGGGCAAGATCGGGCCACGCGAGGTCGTGCCGGTGGATTTCCGCGACGGCGCTTTCACGTTCGAACGCACCGTGCACTGACGGCGCACCCGGATCGGGCGATCGGGAGCGATCGGATTTGCGCGGCGAACGGCCGCCAATTTGGCGGGTAACCCCAGGCCGCCGCGGGGCAATTTCCCGGCCAGGATGCCGATAAGTCGGGGATGGACGGCAATACCCATCCCGAATTCACCCCGATCGCTTTGGCCGGCACCCCCAGCATCCGCCTGTCGGAACTGCTCGGCGCGCTGAGCTATGCGCTGGACATCACCGAGGGCCAGCCCGAGGGGCACTGCATCCGCTGCTGCTGGATCGGCATGCAGATCGGCCGCGAAATGGGCCTGGCACCGGCGCAGCTGCGCGACCTGTACTACACGATCCTGCTGAAGGACCTGGGCTGCAGCAGCAATGCGGCGCGCATCTGCGAGCTCTACCTTACCGACGACCTGAGCTTCAAGCGCGACTACAAGCGCGTCGGCGGGGCGCTGCCCGAGGTTGTCAGCTTCGTGCTCGAGCACACCGGCCTGCGCGCCGGGCTGGCGGCGCGCTTTCGCGGCATTCTCAACATTTTCCAGAACGGCCCGGAATTCGCCCGTGAACTGATCGAGACCCGCTGCCAGCGGGGCGCCGAGATCGCCTTGCAGTTGCGCTTTTCCCAGACGGTGGCCGACGGTATCCAGAATCTGGACGAGCACTGGGACGGCCGCGGCAAGCCGCTGGGCGCGGCCGGCGCGGCCATTCCGCTGGGCGCGCGCATGGCGCTGCTGGCGCAGGTGGTCGACGTATTCCAGATCAGCGGCGGCCCGCAAATCGCGCGCCACGAGGTGCAGCGGCGTTCGGGCACCTGGTTCGACCCCGAACTGTGCGCGCTCTTCGAGCGCATCGCCGCGCGCCCGGAATTCTGGCAGACGCTCAATTCGCCGACGATCGACGCGATCGTCCTGGACCTGGAGCCGGCCCGGGACCTGCGCCCGCTCGACGACGATTACCTGGATGATATCGCCGCGGCCTTCGGCCAGGTGGTCGATGCCAAGAGTCCGTACACCAGCGGCCACAGCGCGCGGGTGGCGCTGTACACCGACATGATCGGCGAATTCCTCGGCCTGGCGCCGGCGCGGCGCCGCTGGCTCAAGCGCGGCGCGCTGCTGCACGACCTGGGCAAGCTCGGCGTGAGCAATTCGATCCTGGACAAGGCGGGCAAGCTCGACGACGAGGAGTGGGGCGCCATGCGGCGCCACGCGACCCTGACGGGCGAGATCCTGTCGCGCATCGACTGCTTCGCCGAGCTGGCGCACGTGGCGGCGGCACACCATGAACGGCTCGACGGCCGCGGCTACCCGCACGGGCTGGTGGCCTCGCAGATCAGCCTGGAGACGCGCATCATCACCACCGCGGACATCTTCGATGCCATCACCGCCGACCGCCCGTACCGCGCGGCGATCCCGGTGGAACGATGCCTCGAAATCATGTCGGACGACCTGGGCAAGGCGATCGATCCGCGCTGTCTCGAAGCCCTGAAGGCGGCGATCCGCGAGGCCCAGCTGTCCGGCAGTCCGGCGCCGTTGCTCGACGCCGCGTGATGCGGTTCCCCCTCTCCCAAAGGCAAAGGGGGTAATCCGGGTCAGTGCAGCGGGCTGACCGGCTGCTCGTTGCCGTCCTCGGGCGGCTCGGTGTGCACCGAATGGCCCGACGGATTGGGAAACACCGGCGCGCCGCAATCGTCGCAATACTCGAGCGGAAAGCGATGGCTGTGCGCCACGATGCGCGTGATGCCAAGGCGCTTGAGGGCGGCCTCGATCTCCTCGAGCGCACGTTCCTCGTCGTCGCCCAGCAGCGGCCAGACCACGCCTTCGATCACCGCGTCGTCGTCGGCCACACGCGCGATGCCGATGCGCATCTCGGTGGTCGGCTGGTCGCGCTTTTCCTCGTAGGCCGCCACCGTCGCCTGCAGGGTTGCCGGCGCCAGGTCGTAGGTCAGCTTGAGGAATGACACGGCGGCCTCGAGCGAGAACTCGCGCAGTTCGCGATCGCCCAGGCGCAGCGCCGCGTGAAAGGCATTGGGCGCCAGCACGCGGAAGCGGCAGCCGGTCATCACCGGCGTGAGCGCGCCGGTGAGCTGTTCGACGAAGGCCTCGATGGCGGCGGTCTTGGCGTCCGGATCCACCCCCGTCTGCTGCCAGTGGTACAGCGGCCCGCCCTGCGGCACGACGATCGCCGCCAGCACGTAGCGCGAGTCCGCCAGCATGGCCACCGGTTCGCGCAGCGCCTTGGCATCGACCTTCAGGCGGCCGTCTTGGGCGGCCGCGCCGAACAGGGCCTCGGCCGTGTCGCGCACCTCGCCGAAGGATTCGGGCAGCTGATCGATCGAGTAAAGCGTATCGGCCACCGCGCAGCGCGCGCCGCGCGCCGCCAGGTGCGCGCTGATCTGCACGGCGATGTTGTCGATCATGGCCGCGCTGAGCGCCAGCGTCGGCAGCTTGTAGCGCGACCAGGCCAGCACCGGCAGCGCCAGCAGCAGGCCATCGTGGGCCTTGCCGTCGATCTCGATCGTGCTGCTCTCGGCGCACGATTCGGCCAGGTCCGCCAGGTCGTCGTAGGCGCGCGGATTGCTGCCCGACAGTTCGTCCAGGGCGGCATCGATCACCTCCTCGAAGCCCCGCGCCAGGCGGTCGTTGAGCAGTTCCACCAGCCGGCGCTCCCAGAGCTGGTCCTCCAGGCGGCTGCCGGACTCGGACATGCGGCGCGCCAGCTTGGCCAGGGTGTCGGCATCGGCGTGGTGACGCGCGCGGGAGATGTAGCGCGATCGGCGCATGGGGTTTTCCTGTCGGTACGGCAAAGCCCGTTATTATCGCACCATGCATGACAGCACCCTGGAGCGGCCCTGGCGCCACGATGCGCGGGCCGCCACGCTGGTGGGCCTCGCGCACCTGAGCTCGCATTTCTTCCAGATGCTGCTGCCGCCCATCTATCCGTGGCTGATGCGTGATTTCGGCATCGGTTTCGCGCAGGCAGGCTTCCTCGCCACGGTCTTCTTCGTCATCAGCAGCACGGGGCAGGCCCTTGCCGGCTTCGTCGTCGACCGCGCCGGCGCGTTCCGGGTGCTGTTGCTGGGCATGGCGCTGCTGGTCGCTGCCGGTGTGATGCTCGCGCTGGCGCAGTCGTATGCCGGCCTGATGGCGTCCGCCGCCCTGGCCGGCGCCGGCAATGCCATGTTCCATCCGGCCGACTTCACCATCCTCAACCGCCGGGTGAGCGCGGCGCGCCTCGGCCATGCTTTCGCCATGCATGGACTTTCCGGCAACCTGGGCTGGGCCGCCGGGGCGGCTTTCATGGCGGCCGTCACGGCCGTGGCCGGCTGGCACGTCGCCGGGCTGGCGGCCGCCGGGCTGGCGCTGCTGGTGCTGATGTTCCTGTTCACCCAGGGCGCTGAACTCGACGGCGCTCCGCTGCATGCGGTGGTGGCGGCCGATCCGGCGGGGCTGCCGCCCGATGCCGGGGCGCCCGTGCCGCGCGGCGGGCACCTGGCATTCCTGCGTTCGACGACCGTCTGGCTGTGCTTCGCGTTCTTCTTCCTGGCCACCGGCGCGGGCGGGGTGCTGCAGAACTTCGCCCCGGCAATGCTCAACCACGTCTACGGCATCACCCTGGCGCTCGGAACCCTGTGCCTGACCGCCTACCTGCTGGGCAGCGCCTGCGGCACCGTGCTGGGCGGATTCGTGGCCGGGCGCGAGCGCCGCAGCGCACTGGTCGTCGCCGGCGCGCTGCTGGTGGCGGCGCTGATGTCGCTGCTCGTTGCCAGCGGCGCGCTGGCCGACGCCCTGCTGTTGCCGGCGCTGTTCCTGCTGGGCCTTGGATCGGGTACTGCCAGCCCCAGCCGGGACCTGCTGGTGCGCCAGGCTGCGACCTCGCAGTTCGGGGTGGCCTCGTTCGGCCGGGTCTACGGCTTCGTCTACGCGGGCCTGGACAGCGGCCTGGCGAGCGGACCACTGCTGGTGGGGCACCTCCTCGACCGCGGGTTCTTCCAGTTGGGCCTGCTGACCATCGCGGGCCTGCAGGTCGCCGCCGTGCTGGTGGCGCTCAGGGTCGGCAAGCGCGTCTAGCCGCCCTGTGGTGCCTGACCGCCGGTCGGCCGTCGGCCCGTCCATCCCTGCATGCGTGCCGGCGGTGCTGGGGCGTCGTTTTTCACGCCATGAAGCGCGTTCCATTATATGAAAATCAAATGGCGCGCAGCAATACTATTGATCCCACATCCGAAAATCTACTTTCGCATTACGGCAAAAAAAGCCTATATACTTGTTTTAATTAATTAAAAAATAGTGTCTTGTATAAGACATAGGGTATGTTGCGGCGCAAATGATCCCCTAGGATCACTCCACGAACCAACCCCTGGTGGAGACCGTATGACTGCACGCAAGCTCGACGCCCAAAGGCTGCAAAAGGACTGGACCGAGAATCCCCGCTGGAAGGGCGTACGCCGCAGCTACAGTGCCGACGACGTGGTTCGGCTGCGCGGCTCGGTCATGGTGGAACACACGCTGGCGCGGCGTGGCGCCGAGCGTCTCTGGGCGTCCCTGCAGGAGCGCCCGTTCGTCAGCGCTCTGGGCGCGCTTACCGGCAACCAGGCGATGCAGCAGGTGAAGGCCGGCCTGCAGTCCATCTACCTCTCGGGCTGGCAGGTAGCCGGCGATGCCAATGCCGCGGGCACCATGTATCCGGACCAGTCGCTCTATCCGGTCAACTCGGTGCCCAGTGTGGTGCGGGCGATCAACAATGCGCTGGCACGCTGCGACCAGATCCAGTGGATGGAAGGCAAGGAACCGGGCAGCCCCGAATACGTCGATTATTTCGCGCCAATCGTTGCCGATGCCGAGGCAGGCTTCGGTGGCGTGCTCAACGCCTACGAACTGATGAAGGCGATGATCGAGGCGGGCGCCGCGGGCGTGCATTTCGAGGATCAGCTCGCCGCGGTCAAGAAGTGCGGCCACATGGGCGGCAAGGTGCTGGTGCCCACGCGCGAAGCCGTCGAGAAACTGGCCGCGGCCCGCCTGGCCGCCGACGTGATGGGCGTGCCCACGATACTGCTGGCACGCACCGATGCAGAAGCCGCGGACCTGCTGACCTCGGACGTCGACGAGAACGACAAGCCCCACCTGACGGGCGAGCGCACCGTCGAGGGCTTCTACCGCACGCGTCCGGGGCTGGAGCAGGCCGTGTCGCGCGGCCTCGCGTACGCACCCTACGTCGACCTGCTCTGGTGCGAGACCGGCAAGCCCGACCTGGCCTTCGCCAAGGCGTATGCCGACGCGATCCATCGCCAGTTTCCCGGCAAGATGCTGGCCTACAACTGCTCGCCGTCGTTCAACTGGAAGAAGAACCTGGACGACGCCACGATTGCGCGCTTCCAGCGCGAGCTCGGCGCCATGGGCTACAAGTACCAGTTCATCACGCTGGCCGGCTTCCACAGCCTGAACTATTCGATGTTCCACCTGGCCCACGGCTACGCGCGCCAGCACATGAGCGCCTTCGTCGAGCTGCAGGAGGCCGAATTCGCGGCGGCCGATCGCGGCTTTACCGCGGTGAAGCACCAGCGCGAGGTCGGGACCGGATATTTCGATGCCGTCACGCAGACCATCCAGCAGGGCCAGTCCTCGACGACCGCCCTGCACGGCTCGACCGAGGACGAGCAGTTCTTCACCGCGACGATGGACCGCAAGGCTGCCTAGCAGATGCAGGCTGGAGACCATCGCAATGGACCCGGCGCGCGGGTCGCGGAAGCCTCGTTGCACAAAAGCAACGGCGTGGTTGCGGCGCAACTTGTGCCGCATACGACGGCCTCCTATGCTCGCGCGCTCCTGTGGGAGCAGGGTTCGGAGCGAGGCGGAGAGTGGCTAAGGAAGGGGCTTGGCCTAAATAACAACAATAGTCAGTACACCAACAAGAACAACTGGGCCGCCGTCGTGCGGCCTATTTTTTTGTGCTTTCGCGCCGCGCCGCGCGTCTTTCCCCGAACCGGAATCCCGCAGGAGCTGTCATGACATCGCAAGCCGGAGTCGTCTACACCGATCCCCGTGACCCCGATCTGGCCGCCGTGCTGTCGCACGACGCGCTGGATTTCCTCGCGCGGCTGCACCGCCGCTTCGAGCCGCGCCGCCAGGTGCTGCTGCAGCAGCGAGCGGCGCGCGCGCGCCGCATCGATGCGGGCGAGCGGCCCGACTTTGCGTCGGCCACGGCCGAGCTGCGCGCGGCCGCGTGGACGGTGGCGCCCCAGCCGGCGGACCTGCTGCGGCGGCGCGTCGAGATAACCGGGCCGGTCGAACGCAAGATGATGATCAACGCGTTCAACTCGGGGGCCGACACCTACATGGCCGACTTCGAGGACAGCAATGCGCCGGACTGGCTCGGCCTGCTGCGCGGCCAGCGCAACCTGATCGATGCCGTGCGCCGGCGCATCGAATACCAGTCGCCGGACGGCCGCCGGTACCACCTGAACGGAAAGGTGGCGACGCTGATCGTGCGGCCGCGCGGCTGGCACCTGGACGAGAAGCACCTGCTCGTCGACGGCCAGCGCATCGGCGGCGCGCTGTTCGATTTCGGCCTGCACTTCTTCCACAACGCGGCCGAGTTGCTGGCGCGCGGCAGCGGGCCGTATTTCTACCTGCCCAAAATCGAAGGGGCCGCCGAGGCGCGCCTGTGGAACGACGTCTTCGTGTTCGCGCAGCGCGAGCGCGGCATTGCCCGCGGCACGATCAAGGCTACCGTCCTGATCGAGACGATACTGGCCGCGTTCGAGATGGACGAGATCCTCTACGAACTGCGCGAGCACTCCGCCGGCCTCAATGCCGGCCGCTGGGACTACATCTTCTCGTGCATCAAGAAGTTCCGCGGCGATCGCCAATTCTGCCTGGCCGACCGCTCGGCGCTCACCATGACGGCGCCGTTCCTGCGCAGCTACGCACTGCTGCTGCTGAAGACCTGCCACCGCCGGGGCGCGCCGGCCATCGGCGGCATGAGCGCCCTGATCCCGATCCGCACCGATGCCGCCGCCAACGAGCGCGCGCTGGCCGGCGTGCGTGCCGACAAGCGCCGCGAGGCCACCGACGGCTACGACGGCGCCTGGGTCGCCCATCCGGGGCTCGTGCCGGTTGCGATGGACGAGTTCGTCCGGGTGCTGGGCGAGCGCCCGCACCAGATGGAGCGCCAGCGCGACGACGTACAGGTCGGGGCGCGGGACCTGCTGGACTTCGCGCCGGAGGGACCGATCACCGAGGCCGGCGTGCGCATGAACATCCATGTGGCCATCCACTACCTGGGCTCCTGGCTGGCCGGCAATGCCTGCGTGCCCATCCATAACCTGATGGAAGACGCCGCGACGGCAGAGATTTCGCGCGCCCAGGTCTGGCAATGGATCCATTCGCCCAAAGGCGTGCTGCAGGACGGGCGCAAGATCACGGCCGACATGGTGCGCGGCTGGATACCCGAGGAACTCGCCCGCGTGCGCGCGATCGTGGGCGGGCAGGGCGACACCTACGACGAGGCGGCAGGCGTGCTGGCCGGCATGGTGACCGGAGCGGACTTCGTCGAATTCCTTACGCTGCCGCTGTACGAACGGCTGGGGGCCGCGCAGCAGTACGAGAAGTTGCCGGCGGCTGCCTAGGTCTTGCGTTGCCCCCGGTGCTTCGGGCCGGCAGGAGCGCGCGATCAGTCACGCCGGCGGGCGACGCGCGGCGCGTCGTCTGGCGCATCCAGGCGCATCGTCAGCGCGTGGATGCGCGTGCGCAGCAGTTCGGCCAGGCGCTCGTGGACCATGCGGTGGCGCTGCATGCGCGTCTGGCCGCTGAAGGCGGCGCTGACCACCGCCAGGCGAAAATGCGCACCCGACCGCGCGCCGGCATGGCCCGCGTGGGCGGCGCTCTGGTCCTCGATCTCCAGTTCGATCGGCTGCAGATCGGCCAGCGCCGCGCGAATGCGCGCCGGCAGGGTATCGGCGTCAGGCATCGGAGGAGGGCTGCCCGGCGGGCGGCAGGTAGCGCGCCATGTACAGGCCGCTGAGGACGGAAAAGAGGACGGTGAGCCCGAGCAGGCCGAATGTCTTGAAGTTGACCCAGACCTCGGTGGTGGCGCCGTAGGCAACGGCCAGGTTGGCGCCGCCGAGCAGCAGGAAGAAGCCGGCCCAGGCATACAGCAGTTGGTCCCAGATCCGGGCGGGCAGCTCCAGTTCGGTCGACAGCAGCATGCCGAGGAAGTTGCGCTTCCAGATCCAGCGGCCGCCGACGAGGATGAGCGTGAAGATCCAGTAGAGGATCGACGGCTTCCACTTGATGAACCAGGCATTGTGCAGCCACACCGTCAGTCCGCCGAAGATGACGACGAGCGCCGCGCTGATCCACACGGTCGGCTTGACCGGGTGGCGCCGCGCCAGCAGGTAGCCGATCTGCACGAACGTGGCGGCGATGGCGCTCAGCGTCGCCACGATGACCGCCGAGAGCTCGGCGCGTTCCTCCGGGGCGCCGCCGATCGCACCCAGGCTTGCCGCGACGATGGCCGTGGTCCAGTCCGGGAAGGCCTTGGCCAGGCGGAAGGCACCGAAGAAGACCACCAGGGGGAACAGGTCAAACAGGATTTTCACGTGGTGCCTTTTCTGCGCGGCGACTTGCGGCCCCGATACGTCCGTGGCGCGCCGGGCGCCGGGGGCGGATAATCCGTCCGCGCCGGTATTTTACGGTGAACGCAGCCTCCATAGACCCCATGACCACCACGCCGCAGCCGCAGGTCCACGCCGAGCCGGATCGGCATCCCGTCGTGGCCGGCCAGTATGCGCCGCTGGCCAACGGCATCACGCTGCATTTTGCCAGCGCCGGGCGGCCGGGCCGGCCCCTGGTGCTGCTGCTGCACGGCTTTCCGGAATTCTGCGGCGCCTGGGACGAGATCCTGCCGGGGCTGGCCGATGCCTTCTTCGCCGTCGCTCCCGACCTGCGCGGCTTCAACCTTTCCAGCGCGCCGGCCGATCCGGGCGCGTACCGGCTGCGCGCGGTCGTCGAGGACATGGTCCAGCTGATCGATTTTCTCGGCTACGAACGGGCCCATGTCGTCGGCCACGACTGGGGCGGTTCGGCTGCATGGCGCCTGGCCGGTGCCCATCCCGAATGCGTCGAGCGCCTGGTGATCCTCAATGCGCCGCACCCCAATGCACTGGCCCGCGAACTGTCGTGCAACCCGGCGCAGCAGGCCGCCAGCCGGCACGTCACGTGGTTGCGTTCGCCGGACATGGAGGAGGCGCTGGCGGCGGACGGATTCGCGCGGCTCAAGGACTGGCTGCGCTCGATGCCGCGGGCCGGCCACGCCTGGGTCACCCCGGGCCTGTTGCAGCGCTATGTCGAGGTCTGGAACCGCGGCCTCACCGGCGCACTGAACTATTACCGGGCATCGCCACTGCATCCGGCGGCCGAATCGAGCCAGGCGACCGCGGCCTTGCGCCTGCACGATGACCAGTTCACCGTGGCGGCGCCGACCCTGGTGCTCTGGGGCATGCGCGACGAGTCGCTCGTGCCCGAACTGATCGACGGCCTGCAGGCGTGGGTACCGCAGATGAGCGTCGAGCGGTTCGCCGCGGCCACCCACTGGATCGTGCACGAAGAGCCGGTCCGGGTCACGGAACGATTACGCCGCTTCCTGGGTCACAGCCTCGCGGGTCCGACACCGTCCTAGCCCTGTGCCGCGCATGGCACCGGCCCGCGCCGCCGTGCGACACTTGCGCTCCCCCCCGACCTCCCCTGGAGCCCGCAGCCGATGTTCCGATCCCTGCAACGATGGTTTTCCTGCCCCGCGGCGCTGTCCGTCGCGCTGTGCCTTATCGCCGTACCGGCGCTGGCCGCCCCGGCGGCGGCCCTGCCCGCGGGCGTCACCAAGGTGCGCTCGGTCGAAGGCATCGACGAATACCGGCTGGCCAACGGCCTGCAGGTGCTGCTGGTGCCCGACGCGACGAAGCCGACCGTTACCGTGAACATCACCTACAAGGTCGGTTCGCGCATGGAGAACTACGGCGAGACCGGCATGGCGCACCTGCTCGAACACCTGATGTTCAAGGGGTCCACGCATTTTCCCGACCCCGACAAGGAATTCTCCCGCCGCGGGTTCCGCAACAATGGATCGACCTATTTCGACCGTACCAATTATTTCTCGACATTCCAGGCCAGCGACGACAACCTGCGCTGGGCGCTGGCGCGCGAGGCCGATGCGATGACCCATTCGTTCATCGCGCGCAGGGACCTGGATTCCGAGATGACCGTGGTGCGCAACGAGTACGAAATGGGCGAGACGCGGCCCTCGAGCGTGCTGATGAAGCGGCTGCTGTCGGCCATGTACGACTGGCACAATTACGGCAAGGAATCGATCGGCAACCGCAGCGACATCGAGAACGTCGCCATCGACAACCTGCAGGCCTTCTACCACCGCTATTACCAGCCCGACGATGCGGTGCTGATCCTGGCCGGCAGCTTCGATCCGGCGCGCGCGCTGCGCTGGATCAGCCAGGACTTCGGCCCGATCCCGCGGCCGCGGCGCACGCTGCCGCCGCTGTGGACGGTTGAGCCGACCCAGGACGGCGAACGCTCGGTCGTGGTGCGGCGCAAGGGCGATGCGCAACTGGTGCTCATTGGCTATCACATCCCCGCGGCACGCAGCCGGGACAGCGCTGCGCTGGGCATCGCCGGCGAGATCCTCGGCGGCACGCCCAACGGCCGGCTGCACCATGAACTCGTCGAGACCGGCCTCGCCACGGACGTATTTGCCGAACCAATGGCGCTGCATGATCCGGGGGTGATGATCTTCGGCGCCCGCGTCAAGCCCGGCGATTCGCTGGAGAAGGCCCGCGACCGCCTGATCGACGTCGTCGAGACCGCCTTTGCCAAGGCCGCGCCGACGCCCGAGGAGATGGCGCGCGTGCGCAGCGACGAGGAAACCGCCGCCGAGCGGGCGCTGGCCGACCCACAGGAGTTCGCCATCGCGCTGTCCGAGTCGATCGCCCAGGGCGACTGGCGGCTGTTCTTCGTCGACCGCGACCGCACCGAGAAGGCCAGTGCCGACGAGGTCGGCGCGGCGGCGCAGCGCTATTTCCGCCGCGACAACCGCACCGTGGGCCTGTTCGTCCCGGAGGACACGCCGCAGCGCGCCGAAATTCCGCCGCCGCTGTCCGTTGACGAGATGCTGCAGGGCTTCACCCCGCGCGCGGCCGTCGCCGCCGGCGAGAATTTCGAACCCACCCAGGAAAACATCGATGCGCGCACGCGCCGCATCGACATCGGCGATCTCAAGCTGGCGCTGCTGCCCAAGAAGACCAAGGGCGAGACCGTCAATGTCGCGATGAGCTTCTCCTTCGGCGACCTGCGCACGCTGCAGGGCAAGTCGACGGTGCGCGACCTGGCCGGGGCGATGGTAGGCCGCGGCACCGCGCACCTCACGCGCCAGCAGATCGCCGACGCGATGACGCGCCTGAAGATGACCGGCGACCTGCTCGACTTCCAGGCCAGCCGCGCCACGGTCGGCGACGCGCTGGCGCTTGCCTACCAGGCGCTGCACGATGCCAGCTTCCCGGCCGCGGAGTTCGACCAGCTCAAGCGCGAGCTGCTGACCGGCCTGCAGGCCAAGCTCAGCGACCCGGGCGAACGCTCGCGCGATGCGCTGCAAAAGCACTTCGATACCTACCCGCCCGGCGACCCGCGCCACTATGCGTCGCTGGAGGAGCGTATCGCCACCATCCAGGCCGTGTCGCTGGACGACGTCAAGGCCTTCTTCGCGCAGTACTGGGGCACGGCGCGCGGCCAGATCGCCGTCGTGGGCGACTTCGACGCCGACCAGGTCGAGGCGCGCATCCGCACGCTGTTCCCGGCCTGGAAGTCGCCGGTGCCTTACGAGGAGATCCTGCGCGATGCACGGCCGATCGAGGCGACCCGCATCTTCATCGACACGCCCGACAAGGAGAACGCCGTCTATCGGGCCAAGCTGGCGCTGGACCTGCGCGACGACGATCCGGATGCGCCGGCGCTGATGATGGCCAACGAGATCATCGGCGGCGGCTCCGGTCTGCACAGCCGGCTGGTGGACCGGGTCCGGCAAAAGGACGGTTTGTCGTACGGCATCGGTTCCGGCCTGCTGGTGGGCGGCCGCGACCGTGCCGCGGCCTGGGCGATAGGCGCGATCGCAGCGCCACAGAACGTCGACAAGGTGGAGCAGGCGGTGCGCGAGGAACTCGATCGCCTGCGCCGCGACGGCTTCGGCAAGCGCGAGCTCGACGACGCGCGGCGCGGGGCCCTGGAGGAACGCCGCATGGCGCGTTCCGACGACGGTACCGTCGCGGCGGCCTGGGTTGCCAACATGGACCTCGGGCGCACCTTCGCGTTCAGCCGCCAGCTCGAGGACCGGGTCCGGGCGCTGACCGTGGTGCAGCTCAACGACGCCGTGCGCCGCTACCTCGATCCGGCCCGCCTGACGATCGTCATTGCCGGCGACGCGCGCAAGGGCGCGCACTGATGTCCCGGCCATCGCACCGCGGCGGGCCGCGCGAGGGCCTGCCTGCCGGTATTGCGCAATGCCATCGACCTGCGGGGGCGTCGCGGCATGGGCAATGAATCGCTGCTGGGCGGCAATACCGGTACGGCGGCGCGCCGCCGCCAGGCCGCCGACAAGGTGGTGGTGCGCGTCGGCAGTTGGGAGCAGCTGGGCACGGCCGCCAGCGCGGTGCGGCGCGCGGTTTTCATCGAGGAACAGGGAATTCCCGCCGCCCTTGAACTGGACGCACGCGACGCCGTGGCGGTCCATGCGGTTGCCTTCGACGGCAATGGCACGGCGCTGGCCACCGGGCGGCTGCTGCCGGACGCGCACATCGGCCGCATGGCGGTGATCGCCGCCCATCGCGGCCGGGGACTGGGCGCGACGATCCTGCGGGCCCTGGTGGCGGTGGCACAAGGCAGGGGCATGGCCGAACTGCGCCTGCACTCCCAGGCCAGTGCGATCGGCTTTTACCGGCGCGAGGGTTTCACGGCGATCGGGGACCTGTACGAAGAGGCCGGCATACCGCACCAGACGATGGTGCGCCAGCTGGACCGCGGCGTCGCGGCAAGCCCGGCCGGCCGCGGCGACGTCGGGTGACGGGGGCTGCCGGCGCCCGCTCGCCGGACCGTCCGCGCCGGGGGTAGATCACCGCGGCGTGTCGATCGCCGGCAGGACCGTGCCGGTACAGTCGCCGAAGCCGATTCGCCGTGCGCCGCCGCGCTCGCACCAGGCGCGCAGCGTCACCTCGTCGCCATCCTCCAGGAAGCGCCGCTGGCTGCCGTCGGGCAGCGCCAGCGCCTTGCTGCCGCCCTGCGTGAGTTCGAGCAGACAGCCGCTTTGCTCGCGCAGCGGCCCCGACTGCGTGCCCGTCGCCAGCAGGTCGCCGGCGCGCAGGTTGCAGCCGGCGACGGTGTGGTGGGCGACCAGCTGCGCCAGGCACCAGTAGGCGTCGCGCGCATTGCTGGTCGACACCGTCACGGCCGCCAGCCCGGCCGCACGCATTGCCGCGCTGCGCAGCTGCACTGCCAGCGTGATATCCAGTGCGCCGCCGCGGCGCACCGTCGGATCGTCCAGGTAGGGCAGCGGCGCCGGATCGTCGGGCGCACGCAACCAGGGGCTGCGAAACGGCTGCAAGGCGTCCAGCGTGACGACCCAGGGCGAGACGCTGGTGCCGAAGCTCTTGCCGAGGAACGGCCCCAGCGGCTGGTATTCCCAGGCCTGGATGTCCCGCGCCGACCAGTCGTTGAGCAGGCACAGCCCGAAGACATGCTCCTCGGCCTGCCCGATGCCGATGGGACTGCCCAGCGCGTTTCCCGGTCCGATGAAGGCGGCCAGTTCCAGTTCGTAGTCCAGCCGGGCGCTGGGTGCGAAACGCGGTTCGGTGGCGCCGCGTGCGGCGAGCTGTCCCCACGGGCGCACGACCGGCGTGCCGGAGATGAGAATCGACGAGGCGCGTCCGTGATAGGCGATCGGCAGCCACTTGTAGTTGGGCAGCAGCGGCTGCTCCGGCCGCAGCAGCTCGCCGACGCGCGCGGCGTGGTGGATCGATGTGAAGAAATCGGTGTAGTCGCCCACGCGGGCCGGCACGCGAAAGCGCGCCAGCGCCGGATCGTGCAGCGCGGTGCCCAGCCGCGGCTGCCAGGCGCTGCCCGCGCTCAGCAGCCCGCACAGCGCCAGGCGCAGGCGCCGCCACGCCGCGTGGCCGCACGCCAGCAGCGGGTCGAGGGAATCGGCGCACAGCGGCGCGGTATCGAGGCCGGGCGCCGCCGCGCCGATGGCCCCGCAGTGGACCGCCGCGCGCAGGTCGAGGATGCGGTCGCCGATGGCCACGCCGATGCGCCAGTCGCCGGCGCGATCCGGCGCATAGACCGCGAAGGGCAGGTTCTGGACGGGGAAGTCGGCATTGGCGGCATTGGCCGATTCCAGCCAGCTGCGGCGCGCGGGGTCGTGCGTGGTGTCCAGCGGGCTCACCGGCGGGCCGGGTCGAAGTGCCGCTGCAGGCCGGCCCAGCAACGCGCGTAGTCGCGCTGGCGCAATGGCGTCTCGAGGGCGAAGCGGGTGGGCCGGATCACCGCACGCGTTTCGAACATGAACGCCATGGTGTCGCGCAACACCGTCGGCTCGGACAGGTCGGCCTGCACGGCGCGCTCGACGGTCGCGGCATCGGGCCCGTGCCCGATCATGCAGTTGTGCAGGCTGGCGCCGCCGGGAACGAAGCCACCGGCCTTGGCGTCGTATTCACCATGGATCAGCCCCATGAACTCGCTGGCGACGTTGCGATGGAACCAGGGCGGCCGGAACGTGTCCTGCATGACCAGGATGCGCGGCGCGAACACGACGAAGTCGATCGTGTCGACCCCGCGGGTGTCGCTGGCCGACTGCAGCACCAGGAATATCGACGGATCCGGATGGTCGTAGCTGATCGAACCCATGGCGTTGAAGCGGCGCAGGTCGTACTTGTACGGCAGGTGGTTGCCGTGCCACGCCACCACGTCCAGCGGGGAGTGGTCGAGCGTGGTGCTAAACAGGCGGCCCAGCAGCTTCGTGACAAGCTCGCAGGGCCCCGCCCGATCCTCGTACCAGGCCACCGGGTACAGGAAGTCTCGCGCGTTGGCCAGGCCGTTTGCGCCGATCGGGCCCAGGTCGGGCAGCCGCAGCGGGGCGCCGAAGTTCTCGCAGACATAGCCGCGCGCCCGGCCGTCGGGCAGCAGCACGCGAAAGCGCACGCCGCGGGGCACGACCGCGATCTCCTGGGGTTCGACGAGCAGCCGGCCGAATTCACTGTCCAGCTGCAGGCGGCCCTCCTGCGGCACGATCAGCAGCTCGCCGTCGGCATTGGCCAGCACCCGGTCCTGCATCGGGCGGTTGGCGGCGTACAGGTGGATGGCGCAGCCGCTGTGGGCCTGCGGATCGCCATTGCCGCCGAAGGTCGCCAGGCCGTCGAGGAAATCGGTCGGCGCCGCCGCAAAGGGCAGCGGATCCCACCGCAGCGCATCGGGCGGGGTCGGGGGAATATCGGCGCCGGCACCGAAGTCGCTGCGCAGCAGCGCATGCTCGAGGGGCGCGTAGGAACCCACCTGGGCGCTGGGGCGGATGCGATAGAGCCACGAGCGCCGGTTGTCGGCACGCGGCACCGTGAAGGCCGTGCCGGACAGCTGCTCGGCGTACAGGCCGTACGGGCAGCGCTGCGGCGAATTGCGGCCCGCCGGCAGGGCGCCTGGGAGCGCCTCGCTGGACAGGGAATTGCCGAAGCCGGTCAGGTAGGCGAGGGCGGGGACGTGCGGATCCATGCCGGTATGCCGCGGCTGCGGGACCGCTCAGGGCTTTTGCGCGAGCACGCCGCGGCGCAGCTGGTCGAGCTCGATGCTCTCGAACAGCGCCTGGAAATTGCCGTCACCGAACCCGTCGTTGCCCTTGCGCTGGATGAATTCGAAGAAGATCGGGCCCAGCTGGTTCTCGGTGAAAATCTGCAGAAGCAGTTCGCCCTTCCTGCCGTCGATCAGGATCTTGCGCCGCCGCAGCGCGGCGAGGTCCTCGCCGTGGCCCGGAATGCGCTTGTCGACCAGTTCGAAATACGTATCCGGAGTGTCGAGCAGCCGCACCTGGTTGCGCAGCATGGCATCGACGGTGGCGGGCAGGTCGGCCGAGGACAGCGCGACGTGCTGGATGCCTTCGCCGTGGAAGCGCTCCAGGTATTCGGTGATCTGCCCGGCCTGTTCGTTGCCTTCCTCGTTGATGGGAATGCGGATCCTGCCGCAGGGGCTGGTCAGCGCCTTGCTCTTCACGCCGGTGAGCTTGCCCTCGATATCGAAGTAGCGGATTTCGCGGAAATTGAAGAGCCGCTCGTAGAAATCGACCCACTCGCGCATGCGCCCCTTGTGGACGTTGTGGGTGAGGTGGTCGATCAGCAGCAGGCCGTTGCCGGGCGGATCGAGGTCGGCATCGGGCAGGGGTTCGAAATCGACGTCGAAAAAGCCGATATTGCCGATCTGTCCGGCGCGCGCACCATGCTTGCCGCGCCAGCGGTCGACGAAATAGATCAGGCTGTCGCCGATACCCTTGATCGCCGGGATGTTGAGTTCGCCGGGCGCGGCGCGCTCCGCGTAGCCCCAGGCGCCCAGCGAAATGGCCCGCTCGTAGGCGGCCTTGGCGTCCTCGACGCGGAAGGCAATGGCACAGATGCTCGGTCCGTGCAGCCGCGCAAAGCGCTGCGCGAACGAATCGGGTTCGCCGTTGACGATGAAATTGATCTGGCCCTGGCGGTACAGCAGCACGTTCTTGTGGCGGTGGCGCGCGATCGCCGTGAAGCCCATGCGCTCGAACAGCCGGCCGAGTTCCGCCGGATCGGGGGCCGCGTATTCGATGAACTCGAAGCCGTCCGTGCCCATCGGGTTGGCCGGGTCGGGCGTAAACGCGCTGCCGGACGACGGGGCATTCATTGCGGTGACGCTGTGCCTGCCGGTCGCGGGTTCAGCCGCGCTCGCCGTGCGGCGGCGTGTCGAGCAGCGGCGCGCGATAGCCGGTGCCGTCGATGACGAATTCGAAGCGCCGGTCGATGTGGTCCTGGGGCGCCTCGGTATCGAAGGCCCGCTCCAGGAAGGTGACCGTGCCGTCCCGCCGCACGGTGATCAGCGTGGTGGCGCGCGTGCCGTAGCCCTTGGCGCGGATCTGGATCGCCGACAGCGCGCGTTCCCAGTCCAGCGGCACGCCGGTGTTGGGCAGTTCCGAGTCGCGCGCCATTTCGCGGTTGGCCATCAGGTGCAGCAGGGCATCGGTATCGACCTTGCTGGCAATCTGGCAGGCAAAGCCGGCAACGCCGCGCGCCAGCTTGGGCCACGGCGTATCGAGCAGGCCATTGGAGACGCCATAGATGCCCGGCGCCAGCGGGCGCGGATCCTGGGTGCCGGGAGCATTGCGATTGCTGGTGTACAGCAGCTGGGCGTCGACGCCACGCGCCGGCGCGGGCAGCGGTTCGCCCACCAGCAGGTTGAAGCCGTTGAAGCTCTGGGCGGACCGGGTGCTCTCGGTGAACCAGTCGCCCAGCGGTCCGGCGCTTTGCAGGGCCGACAGGACCAGCAGCCCGCGCGACGGCGCGTGCGCATTGCGCTCATGCGGGGCGCGCACATTGGTCAGCATCGCGACGCGGCCGCGGCGATTGATGCCCAGCCAGGTGCCACCGGCCTCTTCGTCACGCCCGCCCAGCAGCGAAACCGCCTGTCCCCACCACGCCGCCGCCCGGGTGCGACGCGCATAGAACTCGTCGCGATTGGCCGCAATCACCAGCGGAAAATCCGGGTGGGACTGCCAGGCAATGAGTATCAGGCACATCGTCGAACGCTAACGCAAAGCGCCGGCAATGTCGAATGACGACCGGCCCGGCGCCGGCAGGGCGCGCGCCGCCTCATGCGGTGGGGTCGAAAAGCCGGTACGGAAGGTCGCGCAACTGCAGCGCCGGTGCGTCGGCTGCGCCGCCATGCAGGCGCTGCGGCTCGGCGCGATCCGACGGGCATTCGAACAGCAGGTCCCAGCCGCCCTCGGGCGCAGTGGCCGCCAGCACGATGCGACCGACGGCCTGGGCGCCGTCGTCGTGGAATACGTCGGGGGCCGGCCCCAGGCCCGCGGAATGGGCGCGCCCCATGCGGCGGCGCAGCTTGCCCAGGTACTGGCTGCGCGCCACGATCTCCTGTCCGGGGTAGCAGCCCTTGCGGAAGTTCACGCCGCCCAGGACCTCGAGGTTGACCGACTGGGGCACGAAGCGCTCCTGCGTGTCGGACAGCACGGCCGCAATGCCGGCGTCGATCTGTGCCCACCACCACAGACCGGGATCGACGCGGCCATAGGACGCCAGCAGGCCGGTCCACTGCGCCGCGCGCTCGCTGCGGCCGAGCAGGATCAGCCGTTCGCCGCACGCCGGCCCCGGCAACAGGCGCAGCACGCGTTCGTCGCCGTCGAGCCGTGCGCCTTTGCCCGGATCGGCCGGCACGGCGATGCCCGCGGCGGCCAGCGGTGCCGCGGCGGCGCCGCCGCACAGGCCCCAGACCGACCAGGCCGAGCTGACGTCGCGCACGGCGACCTTGGCACGCAGGACGTACATCGACAGGCGCTTCTGGACCGGCGACGCCACCGCCCGCGGCAGCAGCAGGCGTATGCCGGTGGGGTAGCTCCAGGCCAGGAACACGGCCAGCAGGCGGCCCTTGGGCGTGCAGTAGCCGCCGAGCTGTACGTCGTCCGCGGTCAGGGCGAGCATGTCGATCGTGGTCTGCCCCTGCAGGAAGGCGCGCGCATCCGGCCCGTCGAACTCGAGGACCGCGTGGTCGGTCAGCAGTGCGGCCACCGGACCGGCGCGCAACGCGGCGAAATCCGCGGCGGCAACCGTCCAGCGATTATCCGCAACGTCGGCCGCTGGCGGGGATGGGGCAGGGCTATCGGCGACGGTATTCATGGCGTGGACCTGGCAAACATGGTAGTCCGATTATAGGAAGGCGCCGGACGCATCGCGGCCGTGCGTCGCCGTGGCGCACCATCGGGCGTCCATCTTGCGCGACAATCGCGCCGGATTCCCCGGCACCGCCGGGGCCCCGCACTGATCCATCCGCCGACACCTTCCTGAGGATATCCGCCGTCGTGTCCACCGCAACCCTGCTGCGCAGGATCGTGCTGTCGCTCGTGCTGACGCTGGCGGCCCTCGGGGCGGCCGGCTGGTACGAGCTGATCCGGCCGCGCACCGTGGCCGCCGAAGGCTTCGACCTGCGCGTGGCCAGCGGCTCGTCGGCGCGCACCGTGGCACGCCAGTTGCGCGACGCCGGCATGCCGCTGCCGGCGTGGGAGTTCATCGCCGCCGCGACGCTGAGCCGCGCCACCCGGTCGCTGCGGCCCGGGCGCTACCATATCGAGGCGCAGACGAGCCTGCTTGATCTCGTCGACAAGTTCCGTCGCGGCCAGGTCGAGCGCGAGCAGCTCACGGTCGTCGAGGGTTCGACCTTCGCCGAGATGCGCGCATTGCTGAACGAATCGGCCGATCTGCGCCACGACACGGCCGACTGGTCCGACGCGCGCCTGCTGCGCAGCATCGGCGCCGAGGAGTCGCTGCCCGAAGGACTGTTCGCGCCCGACACCTACACCTTCGATCCGGGCTCCAGCGACGTCGAGATCCTGCGCCAGGCCTATCTCGCGCAGAAGGCGCGGCTGGCGCGCGCCTGGGCCGCGCGCGATCCCTCCCTGCCGTATCGCGAGCCCTACGAGGCCCTGGTGATGGCGTCGATCGTGGAGAAGGAGACCGGGCGCGCCGACGAGCGCCGGCGCATTGCCGCGGTGTTCGTCAACCGACAGCGGCGGCACATGCCGCTGCAGACCGACCCCACCGTGATCTACGGCCTTGGCGCGCGCTACGCAGGTCGGCTGCACAGGCACGACCTGCTGCAGGACACGCCCTACAATACGTACACGCGGGCGGGCCTGCCGCCGACGCCCATATCGCTGCCCGGCCGGGCAGCCATCGACGCGGCGCTCGCTCCCGAGGACAGCAAGGCGCTGTACTTCGTGGCCCGCGGCGATGGCAGTTCGGAGTTCTCGCAGACGCTGGCGGAGCACAATCTCGCGGTCGACCGTTTCCAGCGTGCGCCCGCGCATCGCAACGCCCCCTAGACCACGAGGCAAGGCCCGGCCCGCCACCGACCACCCGAGATGCACAAACCCTCCCCAAGCGCGCGTGGCCGGCTGATCACCTTCGAGGGCGTCGACGGCGCCGGCAAGAGCACGCAGGTCGACGCCGTCGCCGCCGGGTTGCGCGCCCGCGGCGTGGACTTCGCGCGCACCCGCGAACCGGGCGGCACGCCGCTGGGCGAGGCGCTGCGCGAGCTGAGCCTGGGACGCGACATGGATGCGACAACCGAGGTGCTGTTGATGTTTGCCGCCCGCAACGAACATGTGCGGCAGGTGATCGAACCGGCGCTGGCCGCCGGCCGCTGGGTGCTGTGCGACCGCTTCCTCGATGCCAGCTACGCGTACCAGGGCGCCGGCCGCGGCGTGCCGCTGGCGCGCATCGATGCGCTGGCCGACTGGGTGGTGGGACCATTGCAGCCCGACCTGACGGTGCTGGTGGACGTCGATCCCCTCGAGGCGCAACGGCGCCGGGCGAACGCGCGGGCGGCCGACCGCTTCGAGAGCGAATCGGCGGCGTTCTTCGAGCGCGTGCGGGCAGGGTACCGGCAGCGGGCGGCCGCCGAGCCCCGGCGCTTCCTGCTCGTCGACGGGGCCGGCGGCGCCGGCGCGCAGACAGCGCAGATCATCGGACACCTGGTCCCGTGGCTGGCACCGTGAGCGTGCCGGCGAACGCCATCGTCGCGGCGGCGCCGTGGCTGGCCGACGCGCGCCAGCAACTGGCCGCGCTGCGGGCGCGCGGCGCCCACGCCTTGCTGCTGCACGGTCCGACCGGGACCGGCAAGTGGGACTGCGCGATGGCGTTCGCCGGCGACGTTTTGTGCGAAGTGGCGCAACCGCCCGCGCCGGCCTGCGGCAACTGCGCCTCGTGCCGCCTGGTCGCGGCGGGCAACCATCCCGACCTGCGCGTGCTTGTGCCCGATGCGCTGGCCGAGCGCCGGCCCGGTGGCGCCGGCGCGGTCGAGGACGACGAGGCACCGCCGGCGGCCGAGCCCGCCGCCCGGTCCAGGCCCAGCCGCGAGATCAAGATCGACCAGGTGCGCGAACTCGCCTCGCTGAGCGGCGTCACGGCCCACCGGGGCGGCGCCCGCGTGGTCGTCCTTGGCCCGGCCGAGGCGCTGAATGCCCCGGCGGCCAACGCGCTGCTCAAGGGCCTGGAGGAGCCGCCGGCCGACCTGCTCTTCCTGCTGGTTGCCGACCAGGTCGACCGCTGCCTGCCGACGATCCTTTCGCGCTGCGCGCTGGTGCGGGTCCCGGTGCCGCCGCGCGCGCAGGCGCTCGAATGGCTGGCGGGGCAGGGCGCGGGCGCCGGTGCCGGCCAGCGCCTGCTGGAGGCGGGCGGGGCACCGCTGGCCGTGCTGCGGGCGCAGGACACCGGCCTGCCGGACGACCTGCGCGATGCCCTGCTGCGGCTGTTGCGCCAGGGAGCGGCCCTTGAACCGGCCCAGGTGGCCAGCGACGTACCCCGGACCGTACCCGTCCGCCCCGCGGTCGCTTTGTTTCAGCGCTGGGGATGGGACTATTTTGCGTATCGAACCGGCGCCGGACTCCGATATCATGGGTCCGAGGCTGCCAGCTTCGAGGCGCTCGCGCGCCGCTGGCGCCTGGGTGCCGCCGGCGCATGGCTGGAAAGCCTGCAGCGCCTGCAGGCCCTCGCGGATCACCCCCTCAATCCGCGGGCGGCGATCGAGGGTGCATTGCTCGAGTACATAGTGTCGATCCGATCATCGTGAACGATCCCGCCGAAACCCGGACCATCGCCATACCCGGCGCGGCCCCCGGCGTCGTGCCCAACGGCGCCGCCGGCGGGCGTCCCGCGGTGCTGTCACTCTCCATCAAGGAGAAGGCGGCGCTGTACGCGGCCTACATGCCCTACCTGAAGAACGGCGGAATCTTCGTCCCGACCAACCGCGCCTACAACATCGGCGACGAGGTCTACCTCATCCTGACCCTGCTCGAGGACCCCACGCGTATCCCGGTGGCGGGCAAGGTGGTGTGGATCAGCCCAACCGGCGGCGGCGCGTCCAAGACGCCCGGTATCGGGGTGCACTTTCCGGCCGACGAGTCCGGCATCACGGCACGCAAGCGGATCGAAGAGGCCCTCGGCTCCGCGCTGCGCTCGTCGCGTCCTACCCACACCATTTGAGAAGCAGCGCCGGGAAACTTGCCGCCCGGCCTTCGGCTGCGGTACAAGGCGACTTCCGGGCGCGCGATGCGGCGCCGTGTGCGGCCGCGCCGCAGTCGTGCGGCAACCCGTATTCTTCGCCATGCTCATCGATTCGCACTGCCATTTCTGCTTCCCGGACCTGCTGGCCGATGCCCAGGGCGTGCTGGCCCGGATGCGGGCCGCCGGCGTCGGCCGTGCGCTGAATATTTCGACGTCCTGCGCGGACCTGGAACCGGTGGTGGCCTTCGCCCAGGCCCACGAGGGCATCTATGCCACCGTGGGCATCCACCCGGACAACGAAGAGGCGGCGGAACCGGACGTGGCGGCACTGGTGCGCCACGCGCAGGCGGCCAAGGTCGTGGGCATCGGCGAGACCGGCCTCGATTACTACCGCCTCAAGGAACCGCTGGACTGGCAGCGCGAACGCTTTCGCACCCATATCCGCGCGGCCCGGGAATGCGGCAAGCCGCTGGTCATCCATACACGGTCCAGCGCCGAGGACACGCTGCGCATCATGCGCGAGGAGCGGGCCGAAGCGGTCGGTGGCGTGATGCACTGCTTCACCGAGACCTGGGAGGTGGCGCAGGCCGCCATGGACCTCGGATTCCTGATTTCGTTTTCCGGAATCGTCACCTTCAAGTCGGCCCACGCACTGCGCGAGGTGGCCGTGCGGGTGCCGGACGCCGCCGTGCTGGTCGAGACCGACGCCCCTTTCCTGGCGCCAGTGCCGCACCGGGGAAAGCCCAATGAACCGGCCTGGGTGACGCATGTCGCGAGCGCGGTGGCGGACCTGCGAAGCCAATCAGTAGAGCACGTTCACGAAATTACTACAGATAATTTCAATAAATTATTCAAATGCTTATAATGTTTACGTAATGTTATACAGTTAAAGTAATTTATAAGAAAAGCGTTTCCTCGATCATCCCTGTTGAAGGTGAGACCCATGTTGAGCGATATCGACATTGCCCAGAAAGCCACCCTCAAGCGCATCGCCGACCTGGCGCGGGAGCGCCTCGGAATCGGTCCGGAGCACCTCGAACCGTATGGCCACTACAAGGCCAAGGTGCACCTGAATTACCTCAAATCCCTCAAGGACAAGCCGGACGGCAAGCTCGTCCTGGTCACGGCCATCTCGCCGACGCCCGCGGGCGAAGGCAAGACCACGACCACGGTCGGTCTGGGCGACGCGCTCAATCGCGTGGTCGGCCCGGCCGGCAAGAAAGCCATGATCTGCCTGCGCGAGCCGTCGCTGGGACCGGTCTTCGGGCTCAAGGGCGGCGCAGCCGGCGGCGGCTACGCCCAGGTCGTCCCGATGGAGGACATCAACCTGCACTTCACCGGCGACTTCTCGGCCATCGCACTCGCGCACAACCTGCTTTCGGCCCTGATCGACAACCACATCCACCACGGCAACGAGCTGGGCATCGACGTGCGGCGGATCGCCTGGAAGCGCGTGGTCGACATGAACGACCGGGCACTGCGCGACATCACCGTCGGCCTGGGCGGACCGGCCAACGGCTACCCGCGCCAGGACGGCTTCGACATCGTCGTGGCCTCGGAGATCATGGCAATCTTCTGCCTGGCCACGAGCCTGCGCGATCTCAAGGAGCGGATCGGCAATATCGTCGTGGCCACCACCGCATCGGGCAAGCCGATCCACGCCCGCGATCTCAACGCCCATGGGGCGATGGCGGCGCTGCTGCGCGACGCGCTCGCGCCCAACCTGGTCCAGACGCTGGAGCACACGCCGGCGTTCATCCACGGCGGTCCCTTCGCCAACATCGCCCACGGCTGCAACACCGTCCTGGCCACCCAGGGCGCGCTCAAGCTGGCCGACTACGTCGTCACCGAGGCCGGCTTCGGGGCCGACCTGGGCGCGGAAAAGTTCATCGACATCAAGTGCCGCAAGTCCGGCATGAAGCCCTCGGCAGTCGTCATCGTGGCCACGATCCGGGCGCTCAAGTACCACGGCGGGCGCGAGGTGGCCGACGTGTCGCACGAGGATCTGGCCGCGCTCGAGCGCGGCATGGTCAACCTGGAGCGCCATATCGACAATGTGCGCGAACGCTACGGACTGCCCTGCGTGGTGGCCATCAATCACCGCACCCATGACACCGCAGCCGAGGTGGACCTGTTGCTGGCGCGCGTGGCCGCCCGCGGCTGCCGGGCGGTCATCGCGCGGCACTGGGCCGAAGGGGGCGCCGGCGCCGAGGAACTGGCACGCGAGGTGGTACGCCTGTGCGACGGCCCGGCCGCGATGCGCTACCTCTATCCCGACGCGGCCACGCTCTGGGACAAGATGAAGACCATCGCCACCCAGGTCTACGGCGCCGCGGATATCCAGGCCAGCGCCAAGGTCCGCAGCCAGATCGACCGCCTGCAGCAGGACGGCTACGGCCACTATCCGGTATGCGTGGCCAAGACCCAGTATTCATTCTCCACCGACGCCAAGCTGCGCGGCGCGCCCAGCGGCCACGTCGTCGACGTGCGCGAGGTCCGCCTGGCGGCCGGCGCACAGTTCGTCGTCATGGTCTGCGGCGACGTCATGACCATGCCGGGGCTGCCCAAGGTGCCGGCCGCCCACGCCATCGACATCGACGACGACGGACGCATCCTGGGCCTTTTCTAGGGCCGCTCCATGGCCAGCGACGCCGCCCCCGTCGACCTCGCGCAATGGCGCAAGACCATGCGCGAGGAACTGCTGGCCCGGCGCATGGCGGTGCCGCTGGCCGTGCGGCGCGACTGGAGCCTGGGCATCAGCCTGATGCTGCTGCACGCGCTGCCGGTGCGGCCGGGCAGCGTCGTCGGAATCTGCTGGCCGATGAAGGGCGAATACGACGCGCGCCCGCTGATGCGGCTGCTGCGCAGGCAGGGGGTCAAGAGTGCGCTGCCGGTGGTCGTGCAGCGCAACCAGCCACTGGTGTTCCGCCACTGGGAACCCGGCGTGAGCATGAAGCAGGGCGTGCTCGGCATTGCCTATCCGGACGGCACGCCCCAGGTCGTGCCCAATATCCTGCTGGTGCCGCTGGTGGGGTTCGGCCGCGCGGGCGACCGGCTCGGGTACGGCGGCGGCTACTTCGACCGCACGCTCGCTGCGCTGGAGCCGCAGCCGCTGAGCATCGGGGTGGGCTTCGAACTGTCGCGCGTCGAGACCATCTTTCCCCAGGCGCATGACGTGCTGCTCGATGCCATCGTCACCGAGACCACGATGCGCTGGCGCGTCCTCAACACCCTGGAAGACGTCACGGCGCGCCAGTTGCGCGAGCGCCTGGCCGAACTGGCGCAGGCGCGCGCCGACTCTGCCCGCGCCAACGCCCACACGGTGCCGCAAAGCGCCTTCTGAGGGACGGGTCCGGCGGCATTGCCGCTGGCTGGCGGAGGCACCGTCCTGCGCCCGCGCGGCTAGTTCTCGGGTGCGGCCGGCGCCGGGCGCGGCCCCAGGAGCGCCAGCAGCAGCGGGCTGGTTTCCACCAGCACGACCCCCGTCATGATGAGGAACGCACCGACCGAGGAGCGCAGGCTCATCGATTCGCCGAGCAGCGCGGCGCCGGCCAGCGCCGAGAAGACGCTCTCCAGCGACATGATCAGCGCCGCTTCGGCCGGCGGCGTGTGCCGCTGGGCGACGATCTGCAGCGTGAAGGCGATGCCGCTGGAGACGATTCCGGCGTAGGCGATTGCGGGCAGGGCCGCCAGGATCGCCGCGCCGCTGGCCGGCTCGAGCGCCCACGCGGCCGGCAGCGACACCAGCCCGGTCAGCGCGCACTGCAGGCACGAGAGCAGCATCGGCCGCGCGCCGATGCCGCGGAACTGGCTGATGAGGGTGATATGAAATGCCCAGATCACGTCGCTCAGCAGGATCAACAGGTCGCCGACCGACCAACCCAGCGCCGCGCCGGTGCCGCCGGCCAGCAGCCAGGCGCCGTACAGCGCGATCGCTCCGGCCGCCAGCACCAGCAGCCGCGGGCGGCGGCGCGTGACCAGCCACGCGACGAACGGCACCAGCACCATGTAGACCCCGGTCAGGAAGCCGGCATTGGTGGCGCTGGTCGTCGCCATGGCGGTCTGCTGCAGCAGGGAGGCCGTGCACAGGCACAGGCCGATGGCCAGGCCGCCGGCCAGGTCGCCGCGCGTCAGCACCGGCGCCGCACGGCGCACTGCGCCACGGGCCTCCCACAGCGCCAGCGGCAGCAGGAAAAGCGCGGCGGCGATGAAGCGCACGGCGACGAATGTCAGGGGACCGACGCTGCTGCCCAGCTTCTGGGCGACGAACGTCGTGCCCCACAGCAGGGCGACCAGCAGCAGGACGGCGTCGGCACGGGTGCGATTCATCGGCGGGGCAGGTCGGCAAACCCGCGATACTATCGCGCTTTGTGTCTTCGTAGACGCCCGGATCCCCGCACATGAGCACCTCGGAACCCGATCAGCTGCGGCGCGGGATAGGGCAGCGGCAACTGAGCATGATCGCCATCGGCGGGGCGATCGGCACGGGCCTGTTCTTCGCCAGCGGCAGCGCCATTTCGCAGGCCGGTCCCGGCGGCGCGATGCTGGCCTACGCGCTGATGGGCTTTGCGGTGTATTGCATGATGCAGTCGCTGGGCGAGATGGCCACGCAGCTGCCGATACCGGGGTCCTTCGAGGCCTACGCCGAGCGCTTCATCGACCCGTCGCTCGGATTCGCCTTCGGGTGGAACTACTGGTTCAGCTGGTCGATCACGCTGGCCGCCGAATTCGTCGCCGGCGCGCTGATCGTGCAGTTCTGGTTTCCGAACGGCAACCCGACGCTCTGGGCGATGGGCTTCTTCACGCTGCTGATGGCGCTGAACCTGCTGTCGGTGAAGGCCTATGCCGAGGCCGAATACTGGTTTTCCGGCATCAAGGTGGTGACGGTCGTCATCTTCATCGTGGTGGGCGTGCTGATGATCGCGGGCATGCTCGGCGGTCAGGCCGTGGGCTTCCAGAACTGGCTGCTGCACGACCCGCAGACCGGACAGCGCGCCCCGTTCGTCGGCGGCATCTCCAGCATCCTGCTGGTGTTCCTGGTGGCGGGCTTTTCGTTCCAGGGCACCGAGGCGGTTGGGCTGGCGGCCGCCGAGACGAGCGATCCGGACAAGAGCGTGCCGCGGGCGATCCGCTCGGTATTCTGGCGGATCCTGCTGTTCTACATCGGCTCGATCGCCGTGGTGGGGTCGCTGATCCCGTTCACCGATCCGAACCTGCTGCGCGGCGACGACGGCACCGCGTTTTCGCCGTTCACCATCGTGTTCCAGCAGATTCCGCGCTTCGGCTACTACGCCGCCAACGTGATGAATTTCGTCATCCTGTCCTCGGTGCTGTCGTGCGGCAATTCCTCGCTGTATGTCGCCTCGCGCATGCTGTACGCGATGGCCCACAGCGGCAAGGCGCCGGGCCGCTTCGGCCGGGTGAACCGGCGGGGCGTGCCGGTAGCCGCGGTCTGGGCCACCGGGCTGGTGGGCGCGACGGCCTTCCTGGCCAATGCGATCGGCGGGCAGAAGATCTACCAGCTGCTCTACAACTGTTCCGGCCTTACCGGCTTCATCATTTGGCTGGGCATCGCCGTCTGCCACCTGCGCTTTCGCCGCGCCTGGGTGGCCCAGGGCCGTGCGGTCGCCAACCTGAAATTCCGCTCGCGCTTCTATCCCTATGGGCCCTGGATCGCGCTGGCGCTGTTCGTGGTGGTGATCTTCGGCGCCAACGCCAGCGTCTTCCAGGCGCCGGTGTTCTCCTGGTTCGATTTCATCGCCAGCTATGCCATCGTGCCCGTCTTCCTGATGCTCTATCTCGGGCACAAGATCCGCAACCGGACGCAGGTCGTGCCGCTGAAAGCCTGCAATTTCGAGGCGGACTGATCCGTGAGCAGCCCGGCGCCGGTGCATGGCACGCTCGAGACCGCCCTGGCGCACGCCGCACGCCTGCTGGCAACGCAGCCGCAACTGGCGGCGCAGCAGGCCGGCGAAATCCTCCGGGTGGTGCCCGATTCGGCGCCGGCGCGCCTGATCCTGGGCCAGGCACGGCGCAGCCTTGGCCAGACCGCCGATGCCATCGCCATCCTCGAGCCGCTGGCCCGCGAGCAGCCCGGCTCGGCGCTGGCCCGGTTCGAACTGGGCAATGCCTACAGCATGGCCGGCCGCCTGGCCGAGGCGATCCAGGCCTTCGAGGCGGCGACACGGATCAAGCCGGACTGGCCGGACGTTTGGCGCGTGCTGGCCGATCACCTGGACGCGGCCGACGATGCCGCCGGCGCCGACCAGGCACGGGCCGCCTTCCTCAGCGCGGCGGTGAACGATCCGCGGCTGCGCGCGGCCGCCGCGGCGCTGCACGCCAATGACCTGGCCCGCGCCGAGGCCCTGCTGCGGGCACACCTGAAGGAACATGACACCGATATCGCCGCCTTGCGGATGCTCGCGGAGGTGGCCACCCGGCTGCGGCGCTATCTCGATGCCCAGCACCTGCTGGAACGCTGCCTGGAACTGGCGCCGAGCTTCGCGCCGGCGCTGCACCAGTACGCGCTGGTGCAGTTTCGCCAGGCCCGCTCGGCCGAGGCGCTGGCACCCATCGAGCAGCTGCTGGTCGCCGAGCCCGCGAACCTCGGCTACCTGAGCCTGAAGGCGGCGATCCTGGCTCACCTGGGCGACACCGGCGACGCCATCGCAGTCTATGAAACCGTGCTGCAGCGCTGCCCGGGGCAGGCGCGGCTCTGGCTCAGCTATGGTCATGCGCTGAAGACGGCCGGGCGCTCCGACGACAGCACGGCGGCGTACCGGCGGGCGCTGGCGCTGCTGCCCACCCTGGGCGACGCCTACTGGAGCCTGGCCAACATGAAGACGGTGCGCTTCGGGCCGGCCGAGGTGGCCGCGATGCAGGCGGCGCTGCAGCAGCCCGGACTGTCGGACGAGGACCGGCTGCATTTCGAATTTGCGCTGGGCAAGGCGCGCGAAGACGAGGGCGCCTACGAGCAGGCGTTCAACCACTACGCGCGCGGCGCGGCGCTGCGGCGCCGGCAGCAGCCATACGACGCCGATGACACCAGTGCCCTGGTCCGCCGCAGCACGGCGGTCTACACCCGCGAGTTCTTCGCCGAGCGTGCCGGGGCCGGCGCGCCGGAACCCGACGCCATCTTCATACTCGGATTGCCGCGGTCGGGTTCGACGCTGCTCGAGCAGATCCTGGCCAGCCATCCGCTGGTCGAGGGCACGATGGAACTGCCCCACATTCCGGCCATCGGGCGCGACCTCGCGGAGCTGCGCACCGGTCGCGGCGTGCAGTACCCGGAGTCGGTGGCGGCGCTGGAGCCCGCGCGGCTGCGGGCGCTGGGCGAGCGCTTCCTTGCCGAGACGCGCGTGCACCGCAAGCTGGCCACGCCGTTCTTCATAGACAAGCTGCCCAACAACTTCCTGCACATCGGCCTCATCCAGGCGATCCTGCCCAATGCCAGGATCATCGATGCGCGCCGCCATCCGCTGGCGTGCTGCTTTTCCAACTTCAAGCAGCATTTCGCGCGGGGGCAGAACTTCTCCTACGACCTGGAGGACCTCGGCCGCTTCTATCGCGATTACGTCGCCCTGATGGCGCACTGGGACGCGGTGCTGCCGGGCCGCGTGCACCGCGTGCTGTACGAGCGGATGGTCGACGACCCGCAGGACGAAGTGCGCCGCCTGCTGGACTATTGCAGCCTGCCGTTCGACGAACGCTGCCTGCGTTTCTACGAAAACGACCGGGCCGTGCGCACGGCGAGCTCCGAACAGGTGCGCCAGCCGATCTTCCGCGACGGCATCGACCACTGGCGCCACTTCGAGCCGTGGCTGGAACCACTCAAGGCGGCGCTGGGCCCGGTGCTGACGGCCTACCCGCAGGTGCCGCCCGGCTAGCCGCCGGCAGCGGCCATTGCCCTGCGCGCGGCCAGCGGCGGCGCGCCCCTCCGGGGCGCCCGTGGCGCCCCGGAGGGGGCAGGTCAGAAGCTCTGGCCGAAGCGGAAGCCGAAGGTCCGCGGCTGGGAGGGCACGATGTACACCTGCTGGCAGGTGGTCGGCGCGCATTCGGCAAAGCGCGTCAACTGCGCCCGCGTGTCCGCCAGGTTCGAGATGAAGAACTCGATGGTCAGGTTGTTGTGCGAGGCGCCGGCGGAAAGATCGATCTGGCCATAGGCCGGCTGGGTGCCCGTGGCCTGCGCGTCCGCCACCTTGAGCGCGGGCGTGGCGCTGGTCTGGTACGAATAGGAAGCCTGGACGTTGTCCTTCCAGTCGTCGAGGTTGAACGTGTAGCGTGCCACGAACGCACCTTTCAGGCGCGGGGCCACCGGCAGGTGGGTGCCGGCGGGCGCTTCCACCGGATTGGCATCGCAGGGACCCTTGCAGTAGTCCTGCAGCAGGCGCCCATCGAGGAACGTCATGTTGGCCGTGAGGTTCAGACCCCCTTGCACCGCCCACTCGACGTCGGACTCCAGGCCGTCGATGCGCGCCTTGCCGGCATTGGCGATGGCCGTCAGGCTGTTGGGCGGAACCAGGTAGGAAAACTGGAAATCGTTCCAGTTTTCGCGGAACAGCGCACCGTTCCAGCGCACGTGGCGGTTGGCCCACTGGGTCTTCCAACCCAGCTCGTAGTTGACGAGGTATTCGGGCTGGTAGGGCTGGACGAACTCGTGTGTCGTCGGGTCCTTGGCCCGGTTGGCGCCCCCGGGGCGGAAGCCCTTGGAGTACGTCAGGTACAGCATCTTGTCGTCGTCGGTGAAATAGGTGAGCGTCGCCAGCGGCGTGTGCCCCGAGCCCTTGACCGAGGCGTCGAGGTTGGTACAGGGGCCGCCATGGAAGGGCGCGTAGGTCGGGCTGGTGGCCCCGCCCTTGGGTCCGCAATTAATCGTCCCGGCGAACTGGAACGGCAGGTTCTGGTTCATGCCGTAGAAGCCCTGCAGCGAGTTCTCCGACCAGAACTGGCGCATCCCCCCGGTGAACGCCCAGTGCGGATTGATGTCCCAGGTGGCCTGCGCGAATACCGCGCGGTCCTTGTCGACGCGCTCTTCGTCCGTCAGCCACAGGGTCTGGTACCAGCCGGGGACCGAATAGGCATCGCTCAGGCCATTGCCGTTGAAGCCACTGACGGCATAGCGCTGGTAGATCTCGTGCACCTGGCGCTGTTCGAAGGCGCCGATCGTCGCCCGCACCGGATTCTGCTTGGGGGTGCTGACGCGGATCTCGTGGCTCAGCTTCGAATACCAGTCGTCGCCGTAGATGCGCTGTACCGGGTCGATGACCTTGCCGGCATTGTTCAGGTAGTACTGGCCGTACGTGGTCTGGGCGTCGTAGAAGAACGAGTAGTCGCTGTAGTCGGCGACGCTGTGGGCATCGCGCTTCATCCAGGCGCCGGCGTAGACGATGTCAAAGTCGTGCACTTTGCCTTCGATCGTCAGCGCCGTCTGCGAGAACGAATCGGTCGCGCCCTCGGGCCCGAAGTGCGTCACCTGCAGGTCGCCCATCGACGGATCGTAGGCGAAGAAGCCGTCGGCCTTGGTGTTCTGCGCCATGAAGGTCGGCGTCACCGTCCAGCTGTCGTTGAGGTCGATCTGCAGCGCGCCGCGCCCGCCCTTGGTGGCAACCGTGTTGTAGTTGCTCTTGCGGTCGGCGGCGTTGCTGATCGCGCCCTGGCCGATCGTGCCCGGATTCAGGCCGGAGCCACCATTGGCCGGATTGTTCCAGGTGGGAAAAGTGCGCACGCCGGCGATGATGCCCGCCGCCGGATTGGTACCCGCCACGTTGGAGATGAAACCGGCATCGTGCTCGTCCCAGCCCACCAGGCGGATTGCGGCCCGCGAGGTGATGGGGATGTTGACGTAGCCCTCGGCGACCGTGCCGATGCCGCCGTGGTCGACGGAACTGGCACCCAGGTTGTAGGACGCCGAGAACTTGGTCGGATCCGGCTTGTTGGTGATGATGCGGATGGTGCCCGATTCGGAGCTGGCGCCGTACAGCGTGCCCTGCGGACCCTCGAGGACCTCGATGCGCTCGATGTCGTAGATGTGCACGTCCAGCGCGCCGTCGATGGTCGTGACCGGCTGTTCGTCCAGGTAGGTGCCGACGCTGGGCAGCGAGCCGGAGTGGTTGCCGTCCCCGCCGCTGACCACGCCGCGCATGTACACGTGGGTCGTTCCCGGCTGGCCGTTGCCGCCCTGGCCCTGGCTGCGCACGTAGGACACGCTGGGCATGTACTTGACGTAGTCGTCGAGGCTCTTGACGTTGAGTTCCTCGAGTTTCTCGGTGCTTAGCGCCTGGATGGCCAGCGGCACCTCCTGCAGGTTCTCGGTGCGCTTTTGCGCCGTGACGACGATGGCTTCAAGCGCCCCGTCGTTGGTCTTGTCGTCGTCGGCGTGCGCCAGCGGCATGCCCGACAGCGCCGCGGCCACCGCCGCAACCAGGGTGGCGTGCCGGGGAAGACCGGCACGGGCATTGCTGTGATCGACGCCCGGCCTTGCCGGCGCCATTGCTTTGCGGCTCATTACTACCCCCTCGCTACAAGAGCGTTCGTGCCCGCCAACGTCCAGCGTGCAGCGCAGGCTGCATGGCGGATCGAGACGGACTGTGATTTTGTAACCATTTGATCAGAGGTGATTCTTCATTGTCAAGGCAAGTCATGCGGGCGTCACGTCGACGCGCATGCGCCGCGCGCGGCGCCGGCGCCGGCCGGCGCGCCGCCACCACGGCAGCGATGCGACCCGGCACGACGGGCGAGGGCGCCGGACCTCGCGCGCCAATGGCCGCGCCACGCCCGCTGCACGTCGCGGCGACATGCAGCATTTACGCGACACCATGGGTACCACTTGACCCGTGGCGCGGCGACGAACTGGATCTTGCGGCACGGCGCCTGATCCGGGGCGTCGCAGGGCAGCCCTGGGCTTAGCGGCGTCGGTCATGGGCCGGTCGCTTTTGCTGCTTACCGTGCTCCTGCGCCGTTGCCGCGCGGTCCCGCGCTGATCTGCCGGCGGCCTGGCTGAGCGCAAACCAACCTGACTAGGGAGTGTTCATGAACAGCAAGATCACCTTTGCCGCGGCGGCCGCCGCCGTGGCGGCGGCCTTCGCCGCGCCCGCATCCGCCCACGACGACGCCGACATACCGCATCTGGACCATGTGTTCGTCGTCGTCATGGAAAACCATGCGTTCGGCCAGATCATCGGCGATACGGCCGACGCGCCGTTCATCAACCGCTATGCCCGGCAGGCCAACCTGGCGACCAACTATTTTGGCGTCGGCCATCCGAGCCTGACCAACTACCTGGAGATCGTCGGCGCCTCCAACTTCGGCGTCGTCAACGACAACTCGCCCGACTGGCACAACGCGTCCTGCGTTCCGAACCTGGCGAGCACGCCGGCGCTCGAAGGCGCGCCCAGTACCTGCCCGATCGCCGGCCGGGGCATCGACGCGCAGACGCCCGCGGTCGACACGACCAACGAAGGCACGCCGAGTTCGCCGGTGTACAACGACTACCTTGCACCGGCGCGCACGATCGGCAAGACCATCGCCGACCAGCTCGTGGAGGCCGGGTTGAGCTGGAAAAGCTATCAGGAGAATGTTCCGCCGTACGGTGCCGACAACGTCAATTACAGCGATGGCCTGGTCTCGGACGTGACCCAGGCCGAACCGGGCATGCCCAAGCTGTATGCGGTCAAGCACAATCCTTTCGTCTACTTCGCCAGCGTGCAAAACGGCGAGAACCCCAATCTGTCGCTGAAGAACGTCGTCGGATTCGATACGCTGTACGACGACCTGCACAGCGGCCACGTGCCCAATTTTTCGTTCATCGCGCCCAACCAGTGCCACGACCAGCATGGCCGCGGCAGCAGCGAGGTGGGTACCGGCTGCAGCGTCGACGCCAATGCCATTGCCCAGGGCGACGCGGCCCTGCACACGCTGATCGACGCCATCAAGGGCTCGCGCGTCTGGCATGCCGGACACAATGCGATCGTGGTGGTCTGGGACGAGAACGACTACGGCACCGAGCCCAACCAGGTCGTGACCATCGTCGAGACCAGCTACGGCAAGCAGGGCGTCTCGAGCAACATCAAGTACAACCACTTCTCGCTGCTCAAGACGCTGGAAGCCGGTTTCGGCCTGCGTTACCTGAACCATGCTGCGGACGACAATGTTCCGCTGATGTCGGATCTGTTCGCGCGCTGAGCGCGGATTCCCGATCCGTGCGGCGCCGCCTACCGGCGGCGCCGCCGTTTGACGGTCCCGCGCAGGCGGGGCTTTTCTTTTGGAATGGCGCACCGGGCAGGGGCTGTGCGCTGCCTGCCGGACACGGTCCGTTACTTCTGAAAACGGGTATTTTCAGAAGTTGGCGATTTAGTCAAAAAAGCGGTACGCCAGCACGCCCGGCCGCAGCGGGCCGGTTCAAGCCGGTTCAATAGTCGTCCGCAATGTTCGGGACGGCGCCCTTGACTTCGGAGAGCAGCTCCTCCGCGTGCAATTCGTTATCGGCGAACACCATCTTGACCTCGCCAGCGCCCAGCTCGCGCAGGCGGCGGCATTCCTTCGCGGCCGCACCGTACGCGGGAAATTCGCCTAATTTTTCCAGGTTCCGGACCGGGCCCCGCATTTCGGTGCGATACACAAAATACGGCATCAGCGTCCCCCGCCCGATTGCCCTGCACGACCGATCATCGCAATCGGAAACACCACCTCGGCCGCCGCGGCGCGGCGCGGCGCGTTGAGGTAATCGGGCATTTCGGGCGCGGGTACGCGAGCAGTCGCGGCCAGCCTGCCGACCAGGACCTGGATCTGTTCGGCGAACCAGTCTTCCTGGCAGGTGCCGGGTATGT
>JBBISD010000006.1:0-57193 GCA_037441485.1 Burkholderiales bacterium | reverse complement strand
TCATCGCCGGCGCCGCCGCCGGCGCGTTGGCGTGCTTGACGATGCGCACCTTGTCCTCGCCCTCGGTCACCTCGATCTCGGCGATGCCGGATTCGGCGACCAGGTCGATCAGGGTCTTCAACTTGCGTAGATCCATGCTTTCCTCGCAAAAGCACCGGCCGGCCACTGCGGCCGGAACCGCCCCCGGCGACGTGGCGGCGGCCGGCGTGTCCGATTAACCGGTATGGCTGGCGGCAAATTCCAGGGCGAAGCGATAGCCCTGGGCACCGAGCCCGACGATGGAGCCGACCGCCTTGTCGGCAAGCAGCGAAACGTGGCGAAAACTCTCGCGCTGGTGGATGTTCGAAAGATGCACTTCAACGAAGGGAATTGCCACGCCGGCCAGGGCGTCGCGCAGCCCGATGCTGCTGTGGGTCAGGGCGCCGGCGTTGATGATGATGAAGTCCACGCCGTCGTCGCGGGCACCATGGATGCGGTCGATCAGCGCGCCCTCGTGATTGCTCTGGAAGAAGCCAATGGCGACCTTTTTCTTCTGCGCGATCTGCGTCAAATCGCGTTCAATGTCAGCCAATGTCACGTTTCCATATATCGATGGCTCGCGCGAACCGAGTAGGTTCAAATTCGGTCCATTCACCACGAGAACGGATTTGGCCACGCGCACGTCCTGCCTGCTGAATATGGATAAGAGCTATTGGCGCCCAAAGGCGACGAAAGGGCGCCATTGTCGGTAGATTCGTGGGGTTTGTCCAGCCGCTGATGCGGTGCCGACGGGGCACTCACGTAATCAGGTGGGTTTGCTGGACCTTACGAGGACGCGCTCCGCAGCCAGTCGCGGATCTGGCCGGGGCGCAGCGGACCGGCCTGGGTTTGCAGTACGTGTCCGTCCGGTGACAGCAGCACAGTATAGGGCAGAACGCCCTGGGAATCGCCCAGGGTGCGCGCCAGTACCAGCGCGTCGTAGCCCCCGGCCGCCAGCGGCAGGTGCAGTCCCAGGCGGTCGCGGAATTCCCGCACCCGGGCAGGCTCTTCGGTGCCGATGCCGACGATGACCGCATCGCCGATTTCGGCCTGGGCGCGGTCGAGGTCGGGCATTTCGGCGACGCACGGAGCGCACCACGTGGCCCAGAAATTGAGCACCAGACGCCGGCCCTTCCACTGCGCCAGGGGCAGCGGCCGGCCTTCGGGGTCCTTGAGCACGGTGCGGTAGATATTATCGGCCGGCGGCGCGGTGTCCGCGATGGCGGGGGCCGGGGGCCGGCGCGCGGCCAGCGTGGCGACCAGCAGCGCAACCAGGGCGCCGCACAGCAGCAGCGCCGCGGCGGCCAGCGCCCACGACGGCAGGCGACTAGGCATCGCTGCTGGCCTCCCCGGTGGTGTCGGTAAGCAGCTGGCGCAGCTGTCCCGGGGTCGCGCGCTGCAGGCGCTCCACCGGGTGCAGGTCGTCGTCGCTGCCGGCCTCGGCGGCACCGGCGGGCGGCCGGCGCATGCCCCCGCCGCTGCGCATGCCGCCGGTGTCGAGCACCGTGAGCAGGATGCGGACGCGATCGTCCGCCGCGCCGTCGCCCGGCGCCTCGCCGGGGGGCGCCAGGAATCCGATGACTTCCTGCACCCGCGAATGGCCCCGGTCCGGCGGCGCGACTCGGATGTCGAGGCCGCGATCGAGCAGCGCCATCTCGACGTCCTTGGCGCTGTCGGTGAAAAGCTGCAGGTGCAGCGGGCTGAAGCGCGTGGCGCTGCCGTCGAGCACCGGGCCGACCAGGTGCGGCGAAAATGCCTCCAGAATCTGCATCCAGCGCGCGGCCAGCGTGCGCCGCTGGCGCAGCAGCCGGCGGTGCGGCTCGGCGTGGAACAGCCGCTGGTAGCGGCGCACCTCGGCGGCAACCTGGTCGTGGCGCGGCAGCGCGCCGGGCATCCTGCCGTCGGCGCCGAGCACCTCGGCCACCGCCTTGTGGCAGGCCTCGGAAATGTCATGGCCATCGTCGGCGACGAAGCGCGCCGCGCGCGCGGCGATCTGCTGCTGCAAATGTTCCCGACCGCTGCCTGTCTTCACCGCCGCCATCCCCGCCCGCAAGACCCCGCGGCGCCCGCCGGCCGGGGGCGCAGGCGCAGTTTACCGAGTCCCGGCGCGCCGGACGCGCCGCCAAACATCAATAGAATGCGCGCTTTACCTCGGGCGACGCGCGCGTGCACCTGCATATCCTCGGAATCTGCGGCACCTTCATGGGCGGCCTGGCGCGGCTCGCGCAGGCGGCCGGCCATCGCGTCACCGGCTGCGACAGTGCCGTCTATCCGCCGATGAGCGAGCAGCTGCGCGCCGCCGGCATCGAGCTCATCGAAGGTTACGATGCGGGCCAGCTGGCGCTCGCACCGGACCTTTTCGTGGTCGGCAACGTCGTGTCGCGCGGCAATCCGCTGTTCGAGGCGGTTCTGGACAGCGGCGCGCGCTTCACCTCGGGCCCGGCCTGGATCGGCGCCAACCTGCTGCCGGGACGGCACGTGGTGGCGGTGGCGGGTACACACGGCAAGACCACGACCAGCGCGATGGTCGCGCACATCCTGGCCGCTGCCGGGGCCGACCCGGGCTTCCTCATCGGCGGCGTGCCCGTGGACGCGGGAGTCTCCGCGCGGCTGGGCAGCGGTGCACCCTTCGTGATCGAGGCGGACGAATACGATTCGGCGCTGTTCGACAAGCGCAGCAAGTTCGTGCACTACTTTCCCGCGACGCTGGTCCTGAACAACCTCGAGTACGACCACGCCGACATCTTCCCCGACCTGGCGGCCATCGAGACCCAGTTCCACCACCTGCTGCGCTGCGTGCGCCGCAGCGGGCGCATCGTCGTCAACGGACGCGATGCCGCGCTCGAGCGCGTGCTGGCGCGCGGCGTCTGGAGCGGCGTCGAGTACTTCGACCGCCCGGCGGACTGGCACTGGCGCGATGCCGGCGCCGGCGAGCGCTTCGGCGTCTGGCGGGGCGCGCAGCCGCTGGGCGAACTGGCGCTGGCGCTGGCCGGCGACCACAACCGCAGCAATGCGGTGGCCGCGATCGCCGCAGCCGCGCATTGCGGCATCGAGCCGGCGCAGGCGATCGCCGCGCTGGCCGGCTTTGCCGGCGTGCGCCGCCGGCTGGAGATCCGCGGCGCCGTCGGCGGGGTGACGGTCTACGACGATTTCGCCCACCACCCGACAGCGATCGCGGCGACCCTGGCCGGCCTGCGCCGCCGCGTCGGCGGGCAGCGCATACTGGCCCTGCTCGAGCCGCGGTCCAATACGATGAAGCTGGGCGCGATGCAGGCGCAGCTGGCCGGCAGCCTCGCGACGGCCGACCTGGTCTACTGCCACGCGCCGCGCAGCGGGCCGCACGCGCTGGGCTGGGATCCGGCGGCGGCGCTGCAGCCGCTGGGAACGCGCGCCCGGGTCGTCGACGACATCGATGCGATGGTGGCGGCCGTCTGCGCGCAGGCGCAGCCGGGCGACCACGTGATCGCGATGAGCAACGGCAGTTTCGGCGGCATCCACGAACGCCTCCTGGCGGCCCTGGCAGGGACGGCGCGGTGATCCTGTACCTGCACGGCTTCCTGTCGTCGCCCGGCTCGGCCAAGGCGCGCCAGGTGCAGGCCGCGCTGCGGCAGCGGGGACGCGCCGGCGATTTCCTGTGTCCGCAGTTGCCCGTGTCGCCGCGCTCGGCCGCCGAGGTCGCGCTGGCGCTGGCGCAGCTCGAGGAACCAGACGCGCTGTGCTGCATCGGCAGCTCGCTGGGCGGCTACTATGCGACCTGGCTGGCCGAGCGCGCCGGCTGCCGCGCGGTGCTGCTCAATCCGGCGGTGCGTCCGTACGAGCTGCTCGAGGGCCGGCTGGGGTGGCAGACCGACTACACCGGCCAGCGCGTCGAGGTGCGCGCCGAATTCCTCGACGAACTGCGCGCCCTCGAGGTCGCGGCGCTGACGCGGCCCGAGCGCTGCCTGCTGATCGCCGCCACCGGCGACGAGGTCATTTCCCACGAGGACATGGTCGCGCGCTATGCGGGCTGCCCGACGCGCTCCGTCGATTCGGACCACGCACTGGCGGACTTCGCGGCGTACCTGCCCGAGGTCCTGCGTTTTTGCGGACTTGACGCAACCCGATGAATCGCCGCGCCGGGGCGATCCGCTCCGGCGCGGCGCACCCGGCACAGGAAAGGCTTGCAGCATGCGACTCCAGGACAAGGTGGCGATCGTCACCGGCGGCGCCCAGGGCATCGGTCTGGCGACGGTCGAAAAATTTCTCGCCGAGGGGGCGATCGTGGCGCTGGCCGACCGCTCGGCCGCGGGGGTCGCGCAGGCCGTGGCCGCACTGCCGCCCGGCCGGGTGCGCGGCTTCACCGTGGACGTCACGCAGCGTGCCGCGCTCGACGCCATGGTAGCGGCGTTGTGCCAGGAGCACGGTCGCATCGACGTCCTGGTGAACAACGCCGGCATCACCCAGGACGCGCGCCTGCAGAACATGACCGCCGAGCAGTTCGACCGCGTCATCGACGTCAACCTGCGCGGCGTATTCCACGCTACCCAGGCGGTGCTGCCGGCGATGCTCGAGCAGGGCGCGGGGGTCATCCTCAACGCGTCCAGCGTGGTCGGCCTGCAGGGAAATTTCGGCCAGACCAACTATGCCGCGAGCAAGGCAGGGGTGATCGCCTTCGTCAGGACCTGGGCGCGCGAACTCGGCCCCAAGGGCATCCGCTGCAACGCCGTATGCCCGGGGTTCATCGCCACCGGACTGCTCGCCTCGATCCCGGCCAAGGTGCTCGAGCAGATGCACGACCGCGTGCCGCTGCGCCGCCTGGGCACGCCCGCCGAGGTTGCCAACGCCTACGCCTTCCTGGCGTCCGACGAGGCCAGCTATGTCAATGGCACGGTGCTCGAAGTCGGCGGCGGGCTGACGCTCTGAGCGCCGCGCTGCGCGACGCGCACCGCACGGCGGCCCGCCGCCCGCACGGTGCGCTATTGTTCACGTGATGCAGGTCTTGTTCGAGGACGATGGCGACCTCAAGGCGGGCACCGTCCGGTCGGCGACGGATGCCTCGTTGCAGGTCGACTCCACGACCGGCAAGCGGCTGAAGGTGAAGGCGGCCGCCGTGCTGCTGCGCTTCGAGCACCCGCGCGCCGAGGAACTGCTGGCCCAGGCGCAGGCCGCGGCCGCGGGGATGGACGTCGACTTTCTCTGGCAATGCGCGCCGCAGCAGGAGTTCGGGTTCGAGCAGCTCGCCCGCGAATACTGCGGCCGCGAGCCTGGCGCGGTCGAGGCGGCGGCCATCCTGATGCGCCTGCAGTCGGCTCCGGTGTATTTCCAGCGCAAGGGACGCGGGCGCTTCCGTCCCGCGGCGCCCGAGGTACTGCGCGCGGCGCTGGCCGCGGTCGAGCGCCGGCGCCTGCAGGACCTGGCCCGGGCGCAGATGGTCCGGGAGTTGGTGCAGGGCACCCTGCCGGCGGCCATCGCCGCACGCGGTGCCGACCTGCTGATCCGTCCCGACCGCAACAGCATCGAATACAAGGCGCTGGAGGAGGCGGCCCATGCGATGCAGCGCTCGCCGCTGCGCCTGCTGCTCGAACGCGGCGCCATCGCCTCCCCCTACCAGTGGCACCTGCAGTCGTTCCTGGCGCGGACCTTCGCGCGCGGCGTCGGTTTCGCGGCCGACCTGCCCGTGCCGCAACGGCCGGCCGAGGCGCCGGCGCACGCGCCGGTCACGGCGTTCTCGATCGATGACAGCGCCACCACCGAGATCGACGATGCCTTTTCCGTCACTACCGGCGCCGGGCAGCTTACCGTCGGCATCCACATCGCGGCGCCCGGACTGACGATCACCCATGACCATCCCGTCGACCTGGCCGCGCGCGCGCGCATGTCGACCGTGTATGCGCCGGGCCTCAAGTACACGATGCTGCCCGAGGACTGGATCGCCGCCTACTCGCTGACCGAGGGGCGGCTCGTGCCGGCGCTGTCGCTCTATCTTGACCTGGACCCCGGCACGCTGGAGGTGCGCGGCACGCGCAGCGCCGTCGAGACGGTGGCGGTCGGGGCCAATCTGCGCTACGACCAGATCGAGTCCGGCATCAGCGAGGCCGCGCTGGACGCGGGTTCGCTGGCCATGCCCTTCGGCGCCGAGCTCGCGGTGCTGTGGCGCCTGGCCAACCGGCTGCGCGCGCAGCGCGAGCAGGTGCGCGGCAGGCCCGAGCCCCGCGGCCGCGACGAGGTCAGCATTGCCCTGGACGGACCGGCGGACGATCCGCGGGTGCGCCTTGTGACGCGCCGCCGGGACGCGCCGCTGGACCGCATCGTGGCCGAACTGATGATCCGCGCCAACAGCCATTGGGGCGCGTGGCTCGACGAGCGCGACACCGTCGGCATCTACCGCTCGCAGGCGCTGGGGCGGGTGCGCATGGCGACCACCCCGGCCGCGCACGAGGGCCTGGGCGTGGCGCAGTACGCCTGGTGCACGTCGCCGCTGCGCCGCTACGTCGACCTGGTCAACCAGCGCCAGCTGATCGCGCTGGTGCAGGGCCGCGGAGCACCTTACCGCCGCGGCGACGCCGGGCTGTTCGCCGTCATCTCGGGCTTCGACGCTGCCTACACCGCCTACGCCGAGTTCCAGGAGCAGATGGAGCGCTACTGGAGCCTGCGCTGGCTGCAGCAGCAGCAGGTGCGGCACATCGACGCGATCGTCGTCAAGGGCGAACTCGTGCGCCTGCAGGGCCTGCCGATGCTGGCGCGCATCGCCGGCGCCGCGGCGTACCAGCGCGGCCAGCGGCTGGCGCTGGAGATCGCCGGCGTCGACCTGGTCGAGCTGGCGCCCCAGGCCCGTGTGCTGCAGGCCTTCGCGGTCGACGAGGACGCGCAGGCCGGCGATCCGGCCGCGGCCGACGCCGAGGGCCCGCTCGATCCCGGGGCCGACGTCCCGGCGGAGGCGGCCGGCGGCGCGGACCCGGCGGCCGAAGCGGGCACCGCCGGCGAGGACCTGCCGGTGCCCAACCTGCAGGAAGGCGGCTCCCGTACCGCTGGCTGACTCGGCCTACTGGCCGATGCACGGCTACCGCGATGGCGCCGGCGGACCGGCGCGCACGCGTCGCTACAATCGCGCCGTGCCGACGCCTCGGCTCCGGTGCAGCGGCCCGGCGCAGCGCGGCGGCAGGACCTGGGCAATGCCGATTACCTATCCATCCACCGCGGGCCTGCGCGGCAATCGCATCCTGATGACGGCGCTGGCGGTGTCCGTCGGCCTGCACCTGGCCGTGCTGGCGGTGCGCTTCGTCGACCCCGAGCTGCTGCGGCCGTTGACTGCCGCGCCGCCCCTCGAAGTCGTGCTGGTGAACGCCCGCAGCGACAAGCGCCCGGTGGCGGCGCAGGTCCATGCCCAGGTCAATCTCGACGGCGGCGGCAACAACGACGAAGGACGCCGCACCTCGCCCTTGCCGGCAGCGCCGGCCGTCGCCGACGGCGACGCGCTGCAGGCCGCGCGCCGCGCGGTGGCCCAGCTCGAGCAGGAGCAGCGCGCCCTGCTGGCGACCTACCAGGCCGGCAAGGTCTTCTCGGTGTCGCAGCCGCGTTCCGAAGCGACCGCTCCCACTCCCGAAGAGGTCCGCCGGCCGCAGCAGCGGCTGGCGCGGATGCAGGCCGAGATCGCCAAGGAAGTCTCCGACTACCAGAAGCGCCCGCGCGTGCACCATTTCATGCCCAGCGCCTCGGAGTACCGCTACGCGCGCTATTTCGAGGACTGGCGCGCCCGCATCGAGAAGATCGGCAACGAGCATTATCCGGAGGCCGCGCGCGGCCGGATCTACGGCACGCTGCGCATGACGGTGGTCATCGATCGCGATGGATCGGTGCGCGATGCGATCATCGAGCAGTCGTCGGGCTCGCTGGTGCTTGACAGCGCCGCGCAGCGTATTGTTAAGCTATCGGCACCCTTCCCGCCGTTTCCTCCCGACATGGCCCGCGACACCGACCGCCTCGAAATCACGCGCAGCTGGCTGTTCACCAACGACCAGTTCGCGACCCGCGCCGACACGGGCGGCGCGGCGCATTGAGCGACCGCCGGCAGCCCCGACCGATGAAACCGCCGGATCGCTACGCCGTTGTCGGTAATCCGATCGCCCACAGCCGGTCGCCCGAGATCCATCAGCTGTTCGCCCGGAGCACGGGACAGAACCTCGTGTACGAGAAGCTCGAGGCGCCGCTGGACGGCTTCGAGGACTTCGCGCTGGGCCTGCGCGACAGCGGTTACCTGGGCCTGAACGTCACCATCCCCTTCAAGCTCGACGCGGCCAAGCTGGCCGACGACCTGAGCGCCCGCGCCCGGCTCGCGGGGGCCGTCAATACCCTCAAGTTCGACGGGGACGACATCCTGGGCGACAACACCGACGGCGTCGGCTTCGTGCGCGACATCCGCGACCGCCTGGAATTCCGCATCGGCGGCGCCGCCATCCTGGTGCTCGGGGCTGGCGGCGGCGTGCGCGGGCTGGTCGCCTCCCTGCTGGAGGAGCGGCCGAAGTGGATCGCCGTTGCCAACCGCACCCACGGCCGCGCCCAGGAGCTCGCCGACGAGTTCGGCGTCGAGGCCATCCGCTTCGACGAGGTCCCGGCCGAGCATTTCGACCTCATCATCAACGGCACGTCGAGCAGCCTGAACAACGATGCGCCGCTGATCGATCCGGAGACCTTCGACGACTGCCTGCTTGCCTACGATCTCGTCTACGCCGCTGCCGCCACGCCGTTCATGCGCCTGGCCAGCGGTGGCGGCGCGCGCTGCGTCAGCGACGGCCTGGGCATGCTGATCGAGCAGGCGGCCGAGTCCTTCGCGCTGTGGCGCGGCGCCCGCCCGCAGACCGCGGACGTCTATCGCGAGATGCGCCGCCGGCTCGACGGCGGCACGGCACCGGCCTGATGGCGGCCCGCGGCGCGGCGCGCTTCTGGGTCCGGCGCGCCGCGGTGGGCGCCCTGGCGGCGCTGCTGGGCCTGCAGTTGTGGTATTTCGGCTGGGTGCTCTACTGGAAATGGCACAACCCGGTGCTGACGGCCTTCATGCAGCACGACCTGGAACGCGCCGAGCGGCCGCAGCCGCCCGGGGCGCCGCGCCATCCCCGCATCCAGCAGCACACCTGGATCGAATACCCGCGCATCGCCAACAGCCTCAAGCGCGCGGTCATCGCGTCCGAGGACGGTCGCTTCGTCAGCCACGAGGGCGTCGACTGGGAGGCGATGCAGAAGGCCTACCGCGACAACCTGCGGCGCGGCCACACCGCGCGCGGCGGCTCGACCATCTCGCAGCAGCTGGCGAAGAACCTGTTCCTGTCGGCGCGCCGCAGCTATCTGCGCAAGGCGCAGGAACTGCTCATCACCTTCATGATCGAGGCGCTGTGGGACAAGCGCCGCATCCTCGAGGTCTACCTCAACGTCGTGGAGTGGGGCGACGGCGTGTTCGGCGTGGAGGCCGGCGCGCGGCACTACTACGGGATAGCGGCCGCGGCCCTTGACCAGGACCAGGCGGCGCGCATGGCGGCGATGCTGCCCGCGCCGAAATTCTTCGACCGCCACCCCGACTCGCCCTTCCTGGAGCAGCGCGCGGCGACCATCGAGAAGACGCTGCCGTTCGCGCAGATCCCCTGAGGCGGCGGCCGCGCGGTTCAGCGGACGCGCCGCGCGGGGAACTCCTCCTCGATGTTGTCGCGGTAGAAGCTGGCCGGCGCCGCGCTGGCCAGGAAGCGCCGCGCGATCTCCTCGCCGACGCCGTCGTGCGTGACGACGGCGCCTGAATCGAACTCGACCTCGAGCTGCCGCCGGTTGCGGTCGTAGCCGGCGGAACGGATGCCGCCGCGGCGAATGGTCTTGTGTTCCATGCTCCGGTTACTCCGCGTGCCGGCCGGCGCGCCGCCCCTCAGCGCGGCGCCGCCAGGCCCAGTTCTGCCCAGATGCCGTCGACCCGGCGGCATACCGCGGGGCTCATCACGATGCGCCGGCCCCAGGGCCGGCTGGTCTCGCCCGGCAGCTTGTTGGTGGCATCGATGCCCATCTTGCTGCCGAGCCCGGCCGTCGGGCTGGCGAAGTCGAGGTAGTCGATCGGCGTGTGGTCGACCATCACGGTATCGCGCAGCGGATCGACGCGCGTGCTCAGCGCCCAGATGACGTCGTTCCACTGCCGCACGTCGATGTCGTCGTCGACCACGACCACGAACTTCGTGTACATGAACTGGCGCAGGAAGCTCCAGATGCCGAACATGATGCGCCGCGCGTGGCCGGGATACTGCTTGCGCAGCGAGACGATCGCCATCCGGTAGCTGCAGCCCTCGGGCGGCAGGTAGAAGTCGACGATCTCCGGAAACGCGCGCTGCAGCAGCGGGATGAAGACCTCGTTGAGCGCCGCGCCCAGCACCGAGGGCTCGTCGGGCGGCCGGCCGGTATGCGTCGACAGGTAGATCGGATCGCGCCGCAGGGTGATGCGGTCGACGGTGAAGACCGGGAAGCGCTCGGTTTCGTTGTAATAGCCGGTATGGTCGCCGAAGGGGCCCTCGACGGCCGTCTCGAAGCCGCGGTTGTCCGGGCTGAGCTGCCCCTGGTCGTTGGCCGGATCGGGCGCGATATGGCCCTCGAGGATGATTTCGGCGCTGGCGGGCACGTCCAGCGTATTGCCGAGGCAGGCGGTCACGCCGGTGCGCGATCCGCGCAGCAGTCCGGCGAACTGGTATTCGGAAAGCTGGTCCGGTACCGGGGTGACGGCGCCCAGGATGGTCGCCGGATCGGCTCCCAGGGCCACCGCGATCGGAAAGGGCTGGTCGGGGCGGTTCAGCCGGTGGTCGCGGAAATCCAGCGCTCCGCCGCGGTGCGACAGCCACCGCATGATCAGTTTGTTGCGGCCGATGACCTGCTGGCGGTAGATTCCCAGGTTCTGCCGCCGCTTGTGGGGGCCGCGCGTGACGACCATGCCCCAGGTGATCAGCGGTCCGGCATCGTCGGGCCAGCAGGTCTGGATCGGCAGCCGCCCAAGGTCGACATCCGCGCCTTCCCAGACGATCTCCTGGCACGGCGCGCCGCGAACCCGCCGCGGCGACATGTCCCACAGGGCGGCCTTCAGCAGGGCGACCTTGGACAGGGCGTCGCGCAGTCCGTCCGGAGGTTCGGGTTCCTTCAGGCGCGCCAGCAGCTCGCCGACCTCGCGCAGCTCGCTGGTGGACTCGACCCCCATGGCCAGGGCCACCCGATTCTGGGTGCCGAAGACATTGGCGACGACGGGAACCGAGTGGCCCGAGGGATGTTCGAACAGCACTGCCGGGCCGCCATGTACGAGCAGGCGCTGGCAAATCTCCGTGATTTCCAGGTACGGGGAAATCTCCTTGGAAACTCTTTTAAAATCCCCCATTGCCTCCAATTTATGAAGAAAGTCTCTTAAGTCCGAATATTGCATGTTGCAATTATCCCAAAATTTGCGTCGTATTCTCGGGCGCAAAAAAGTCGCCAATTTCACCCAAATTATATCTTAAGTGTTTGATATTAAATGATAAAAATGAATGCTTGCAATGCGGCAAAGATTGGCGCGCATCATGAGATTAGACAGGGTATAGGTTGACGTGTTTGCGTTATCACCTACAATCCCTTCAACAGTTTTTCCCTGGCCCGGGCCGCCCAGCAGCGGTGCTTTGACAACGTCGGCTCAGTAACCGGAAGAACAGGCGCTCGGTGTGTGTTGCTCCCGAGTATCGCCGGAATTGCAGGGGCGCTGACGCTGTAGCTGCGCGCGCTCCATTGAAGTTGTCCGAGGCTTGCGTGTCGTTTCCGTATTTCCCGCAAGCCTCAGGCAACTCGCCAGGGACATCATTGCCCTGACACGAAATCTACTGTGTGTGGCGGCTCACTTACCTGGGAATGGTCCGCACGCGGTTGAGGGAGGTTATCGGATGATCAGATCCTACACAGTAATACCGCCGGCACGGCCGATCGGGCACGCCGAAAGCCTGGTCGTGCTGCGCGCCGAGCGGGTGCGCTCGCTGGCGGCCCTGACCCGCACCGCGCTCGAGGCAATCGGCCTGTTCAGCGTCATCGCCGTCCTGTTGCTGGCCACGGCGCCCGGACTGCGGGCGCCCGTCGCCCACCTGGGCTGGACCTTCTGGTCGTCGCTGGGTAACGACGCGGTCGAGGAAGCCGCCGCCGAGGAGACCGATGCGGGGGACGCGGACGCGCCGCACATCGGCCAGCACGTCGCGCTGAGCGCTGCCGAAGCCAACGTGGCCGCCTACTTGGCGCGCCGCTATCACGTTGCCGACGATGCGGTCCGCGTGATGGTCGCGGCGGCGCAGTCGTCGGGCAAGGAGCGCCAGATCGACCCGCTGCTCATCCTCGCCGTGGTGGCGGTCGAATCGAGCATGAATCCGTTCGCCCAGAGTCCGGTCGGCGCCACCGGGCTCATGCAGGTCATGCCCGGCCTGCACGGCGGCAAGTTCGGCGATACCGCCGGCGAGGTCGGCCCGCTCGACCCGGTCGCCAATATCCGCGTGGGCTCGCAAATCCTCAGCGACGTCATCCGCCGCGGCGGATCAGTGGAACGAGGCCTGCAGTTGTACGTGGGCGCGGGCAACCTGGCCGACGACGGCGGTTACGCCGCCCGCGTGCTGGCCGAGATGGGCCGGCTGCGGATGGCTGCCAATGGTGGCGTGGCCGCGGCGCTGGCGGCCGGCCTGCGCGCCGATACGCACGCGGCCGGCGGCTTTGGCGCCGAACCGCTCGGCAGCGCCGCGCCGGCCGAAGCGCCGGTGAACCCGGCGCGCAAGCCCGACAACGCCTGACGCGCGCCGGCCGCCGGCACGCGCCACGCAGGCGGCCGCACCCGCCGCCTCGCCGTCGATATTTTTACCGGGATGGCTCCCCGCGCTACGGCGCAGGCGAAAAAAGAGCCTGTCGACCAGACGCATCCCCATAACCGGCAGAGGAGGGAGGGAAGAGAGGCACCGATCGAAGGGCCACGCGTCCGACGCTGTTGACAGGCTCTCAAGTACTGCCGTTTCACTATATAGTTTCCTGCAAGGCCGCGTCAATCCTTTTGTCGGGTGCCCGCCCGGCGCCGGCGCCGCTGGTGCGCTGCGGGATGCCGGCCGTGCGCGGATCGGCGGACGGGCCGATAATCGGTGCTTTGCCGAATCGATTTCCCATGCCGACCACCTCCAATGTCGACCTGCGCAGCGCCGCGCTCGAGTACCACGAGTTCCCGCAGCCGGGCAAGATTTCCGTAACGCCGACCAAGCAGCTCACCAACCAGCGCGACCTCGCACTGGCGTACACCCCGGGCGTGGCCGCCGCCTGCGAGGCGATCGTCGCCGATCCGAGCACGGCCGCCCGCTTCACGGCCCGCGCCAACCTGGTGGGCGTGATCACCAACGGCACCGCCGTCCTGGGGCTGGGCGCCATCGGCCCGCTTGCCGCCAAGCCGGTGATGGAGGGCAAGGCCGTCCTGTTCAAGAAGTTCGCCGGCATCGACGTCTTCGACATCGAGATCAACGAGACCGACCCCGACAAACTGGTCGAGATCATCGCCGCGCTCGAGCCCACCTTCGGCGCCATCAACCTCGAGGACATCAAGGCACCCGAGTGCTTCAAGGTCGAACGGCGCCTGCGCGAACGCATGCGCATCCCGGTCTTCCATGACGACCAGCACGGCACCGCCATCATCGTCGGCGCGGCCGTGCTCAACGGCATCAAGCTGGTGGGCAAGTCGCTGGCGTCGGTGAAGCTCGTGGCCAGCGGCGCCGGAGCCGCGGCGCTGGCCTGCCTGGAGCTGCTGGTCGAACTGGGCCTGCCACGATCGAACATCTGGGTCGCCGACGTCGAAGGCGTGGTGTACGAGGGCCGCGTCAAGCTCATGGACGAGGACAAGGCGCGCTTTGCCCAGCGCACGTCCGCGCGCGCGCTGGCCGAGCTGATGCAGGGCGCCGACATCTTCCTGGGCCTGTCGGCCGGCGGCGTCTGCACCGGCGAGATGGTCGCGTCGATGGCGCCCGCACCGCTGATACTGGCGCTGGCCAATCCGACGCCGGAAATCCTGCCCGAGCAGGTGCGGGCGGTACGCCAGGACGCGATCATGGCCACGGGTCGCTCCGACTATCCCAACCAGGTCAACAACAGCCTGTGCTTTCCGTTCATCTTCCGCGGCGCCCTCGACGTAGGCGCCACGACGATCACCCGCGAGATGGAGATCGCCGCGGTGCATGCCATCGCGCGCCTGGCGCAGGAGGAGACCAACGACGAGGTCGCCATGGCCTACGGCGTGGCCAACCTGAGCTTCGGGCCCGAATGCATCATCCCCAAGCCCTTCGACCCGCGGCTGATGCTGCGCATCGCGCCGGCGGTCGCGCAGGCCGCGATGACCAGCGGCGTGGCCACGCGGCCGCTCGCCGACCGGGACGCCTACCACGCGCAGCTGCAGCAGTTCGTCTACCACTCGGGCACCTTCATGAAGCCGCTCTTCGCGATCGCGAAGAAGGCCCACTGCAGCGGCGGCGCCAGCCGCGTGGTGTTCGCCGAGGGCGAGGACGAGCGCGTGCTGCGCGCCGTGCAGATCGTCGTCGACGAGGCCGTCGCCCGGCCGATTCTGGTGGGCCGCCCGGCCGTCATCGAGCGCCGCCTGGAGCGCTTCGGCCTGCGCATGCGCGCCGGCACCGACCTGGACATCGTCAATCCCGAGTCCGATCCGCGCTACCGCAAGTACTGGCAGACCTACCACCGCATGACCGAACGGCGCGGCGTGACCGAACAGTACGCGCGCATCGAGATGCGCCGCCGGCACACCCTGATCGGCGCCATGCTCATCCACCACGGCGAGGCCGACGCCATGATATGCGGCACCTTCGGCACGCATGGCATCCACCTGCGCTACCTCGACCAGGTGCTCGGCCGGCGCCCCGGCGCCAACGTCTACGCGGCCATGAACATTCTCATGCTGCCGGGCCGCCAGATCGCGCTTGTCGACACGCACGTCAACGAGGATCCGACCGCCGAGGAGGTCTGCGAGATCACGCTGAACGCGGCCGAGGAACTGCGGCGCCTGGGCATATCGCCGCGCGTGGCGCTGCTGTCGCACTCCAACTTCGGCACCAGCGATGCGCCGTCGGCGGCCAAGATGCGGCGCGCGCTGGAACTCGTGCGCGCCGCCGCGCCGACCCTGGAGGTCGACGGCGAGATGCATGCCGACTGCGCCGTCGACGCCGAACTGCGCCGCGCCATCATGCCCAACTCGACGCTCACGGGCGACGCCACGCTGCTCGTCTGCCCGGGCATCGACGCGGCCAACATCAGCTACAACCTGCTCAAGACCATCTCCGGCAACAACGTCGCCGTCGGCCCCATCCTGCTGGGCGCCGCCCGGCCGGTGCACATCCTGACGCCGTCGGCGACCGTGCGGCGCATCGTCAACATGGCCGCGCTGGCGGTCGTCGACGCCAATTCGCAACGATAGGATGGCCGCGCGCAGCCGGGTCCCCGCGCGACGATGAGCGACCACCCCGCTGACCGCCTGCGGCTGCGCACCACGCCGGCCGCCCTCGTGCTGATGGGCGGCGGTGCGCGGGCCGCCTATCAGGTGGGCGTGCTCAGGGCCGTGGCTGCGCTGCTGCGCGACGCGCGCCGCGGCGTCGACCCCGGAATCGCCCAGGGGCACAATCCCTTCCCCATCCTGGTCGGCACGTCCGCGGGCGCCATCAACGCCACCGCGCTGGCGAGCCGCTCCGACAATTTCCAGGATGCAGTCGCGCAGCTGGTGACGGTGTGGGAGAACTTCCATGCCGACCAGGTCTATCGCTCCGACCTGTTCGGCGTCATGCGCACCGGCGCGCGCTGGCTCTCGCTGCTGTCTCTGGGCTGGATGGTGCGCCGCTCGCTGCGGGCCCGGCCGCGGTCGCTGCTGGACAACGAACCGCTGCGCGAACTGCTCACCCGGCTCATCGACTTCTCGCGCATCGACCTGGCGCTCGAGCGCGGCCACCTGCGCGCCCTGGCGGTGGGCGCGTCGAGCTACAGCTCGGGCCGCCACGTGACCTTCTACCAGGCGCTCAATGACCACGCCTTCCCGAGCAAGCTGCAGCGCGTCTCGGTGCGCGCGCACATCGGCGTGCCGCACCTGCTGGCCTCGTCGGCGATCCCCTTCGTGTTTCCCGCGGTGCCGCTCGACCTGAGCGACTCGGGCACCGGCGGCGTCGAGTACTTCGGCGACGGCTCGATGCGCCAGCTCTCGCCGACCAGTCCGGCCATCCACCTGGGCGCCGAGCGCATCCTGGTGGTCGGGGTTGGCCAGACCGGCAATCCGGGCGTGCTGCCACAGTTCAACGCCGCCGAATATCCGTCGCTGGCGCAGGTTGCCGGCCACGCGATGTCGACGATCTTCCTTGATGCGCTGGCCTCGGATGTCGAGCGCCTGGAGAAGGTGAACCTTGTCGCCCAGAGCATGACGCTGCACGCCCAGCGGGCTGCCGGCATCCGTGCGATCGAGACGCTGACCATCTCGCCCAGCCAGCGGCTGGACGGCATCGCCACCGAATACCTGGGCGCGCTGCCGCGGCCGATCCGCGCGCTGCTCGAGGGCATCGGCACCTACCGCGGCAGCGGCGCCGGCCTGGCCAGCTACCTGCTGTTCGAGCCGCCCTACACGCGCGCGCTGATGGACCTGGGCTACCGCGACACGCTGGCGCGGCGCGACGCCGTGCTGACCTTTCTCACGGAGCGGCGCGAGTCCCATCCGGGCGCCGCACCGCGGGTCGTCGTCGTCTGACGCCACCGGCGCCCCGTACGGTTCCACTGCCGTTCCCGGGCGGCGAATATTCCCGCTACCAGAACCGGGTGATACGGCACGCATGTGCGCCCGGCGCCGGGACGCTGCATGCATTGTCGTGCTCTACGCAGCGCCTCGCGGCGAATGATTCTCAATCGCCACCACGCCTACGCGTACTCGCCATGCTGCGCCAGCAGCGCGCACACCGCCGCGAGCCCCGCCGTCTCCGTGCGCAGTATCCGACGGCCCAGGTGGGCGCGCCGGTATCCGAGCTGCTCGGCCTGCCGGATTTCGTCGTCGGTCAGCCCGCCCTCGGGCCCCACCACGCAGGCGATCGCCGTTCCCGGGGCCGCCGGGGCCGCGGCCAGCAGGCCGTCGCCGGCGTACGGATCGAGCAGCCAGCGCGCACCGGCGCCGGCGTCCGCGGCCAGCGCCAGCGCCGGTGCCAGCGCCGGTGCGTGCGCGATGTCGAGCAGGCGATTGCGGCCGCACTGGCTGCAGGCGGCCAGCGCGATGTCGCGCCAGCGTTCCAGCCGGCGCTCGCGGCGCGCCGGCTCCAGCCGCACGACGCTGCGCTCGGCCGGCGCCAGAACGAGACGCGCTACGCCCAGCTCGACGCACTTCTCGATCAGCCAGTCGATCTTGTCCTGCGCGCTCAGCGCCTGGACCAGGGTGATGCGCACGTGCGCCTCCCGGTCCACCGCCGCCGCGTCGACGATGCGCGCCGCGGCCGCCGCGACGCCACGCGGGTCGTCCACCAGCACCGCGGCGTACTCCCGCCCGCTGCCGTCGAACAGCACGATCGGGTCGTCGGGCCGCAGGCGCAGCACCCGGCGCGCGTGGTGCGCGACCGCGACCGGCAGCGCCACGTGGCTGCCCGCGGCGAGCCCGGCGGCGTCGGCCGGTGCGATGAAGAATCGGGGCGCTCCCATGCGCGCAGCGTAACCGACGCGCTTGCGGTTATTGCGCCACACTTTATGAGATTTACAGCCGATAGTGCGCTGCCACATGGCCTTTGCCGCACGGTGCGCTGCTAAAATTTGCGCCTTCGGGAGCCGGTGCCCAGCACCGTCGACGCCTGTGGTTCGCGCGGCACGCTGCCTGCCGCCGTGCTGCCGGACGCCTCCGGATGGCGCCTCCCGCCCGTTTTTTGCCCCCTCGACGCCCCGGCCCGCCGTGCGCCACCGCCGGCGGTCGACGCCTCGATGGGGAATCGGATCAATCAACCGGGGGAGTCCCTTATCATGACCATCAAAGTCGCCATCAACGGCTACGGGCGCATCGGCCGCAACGTGCTGCGCGCGCACTACGAGAACGGCAAGAAGCACGACCTGCAGATCGTCGCCATCAACGACCTGGGCGATGCGAACATCAATGCCCACCTCACGCGCTACGACACCACGCACGGGCGCTTCCCGGGAACCGTCGCTGTCGACGGCGATGCGCTCGTCGTCAACGGCGACCGCATCAAGGTGCTGTCGAACCGCGACCCGGCGCAGCTGCCCTGGTCGGCGCTGGGCGTCGACGTGGTGATGGAATGCACCGGCTTCTTCACCACCAAGGAGAAGGCCACGGCGCACCTGCGCGGCGGCGCCCGCAAGGTGATCATCTCGGCGCCCGGCGGCAAGGACGTCGACGCCACCGTGGTCTATGGCGTCAACCACACGGTGATCAAGCGCACCGATACCGTGATCTCCAATGCCTCGTGCACCACCAACTGCCTGGCGCCGCTGGTGCAGCCGCTGCACGCGCGCATCGGGCTGGTCAACGGCCTGATGACCACCATCCATTCGTACACCAACGACCAGGTGCTGACCGACGTCTACCACGAGGACCTGCGCCGCGCGCGCTCGGCCACCCAGTCGATGATCCCCACCAAGACCGGTGCCGCCGCGGCGGTCGGGCTGGTGCTGCCCGAGCTCAACGGACGGCTCGACGGTTTTGCCATCCGCGTGCCCACGATCAACGTTTCGCTGGTCGACCTGTCGTTCGTCGCCGCACGCGACACCACGGTCGAGGAGGTCAACCGCACGCTGCGCGAGGCCGCCCAGGGCCCGCTGCACGGCATCCTGGCCTACTGCGACGAACCGCTCGTGTCGGTGGACTTCAACCACAACGCGCATTCGTCGATTTTCGACGCCACCCTGACCAAGGTGTCCGGGCGCCTGGTCAAGGTGAGCAGCTGGTACGACAACGAATGGGGCTTCAGCAACCGGATGCTGGACACCACGGTCGCCCTGATGAACGCCTGAGCGTTCGCGGCGTCCGGGGCAGCCGTCCCGGACGCCGGCGGGCAACCGCCGATCCTATAATCCCCGGAGACCGTGCACGGCCGCCCCGCGGCATGCCCGCGCGGTGGCTCCGGCGTCGGACCTCCCTTCCAAGGAAAACGCCAGTGATGAACGTTCTGACTCTCGACTCGCTCTGCCGCCAGGGCCTGCTGCGCGGCAAGCGCGTGCTGATCCGTTCCGACCTCAATGTCCCGCAGGACGACCGCGGCGCGATCACCGAGGACACGCGCATCCGCGCCTCGGTGCCGGCCATCCGCGCGGCCCTCGATGCCGGCGCCGCGGTCATGGTCACCTCGCACCTGGGCCGCCCCAAGGAGGGCGTGCTCACGCCCGCCGACTCGCTGGCGCCCATCGGCGCGCGCCTGTCCGAGCTGCTCGGCCGTCCGGTACCGCTGGTGGCCGACTGGACCGGGGGCGTGCGCGTGGCGCCCGGCGACGTGGTGCTGCTCGAGAACTGCCGCACCAATCCGGGCGAGAAGCGCGACGACGAGGCGCTGTCGCGCCGCATTGCCGCGCTGTGCGACGTCTACGTTAACGATGCCTTCGGCACCGCGCACCGCGCCGAGGCGACCACCCACGGCGTCGCGCGTTTCGCGCCGGTGGCCTGCGCGGGCCCCCTGCTGGCGGCCGAGATCGCGGCGCTGGGCAAGGCGCTGGGCGAACCGCGCCGGCCGCTGGTGGCGATCGTCGCCGGCTCGAAGGTATCGACCAAGCTCACCATCCTCGACAACCTGGCGCAGAAGGTCGACCGGCTGATCGTCGGCGGCGGCATCGCCAACACCTTCCTGCTGGCGGCCGGATTTCCGATCGGCAAGTCGCTGGCCGAACCCGACCTCGTCGGCGAGTGCCGCGCCGTGGTCGCGACTCTCGAGAAGAAGGGCGCGACGCTGCCGCTGCCGATGGACGTGGTGGTCGCCAGCCGCTTTGCCGCCGACGCCCCGGCCACCGTGCGCCGCGCTGATGACGTCCGCGCCGACGAGATGATCCTCGACGTCGGCCCGCAGACGTCGGCGCACCTGTCGCGCATCGTGCAGCAGGCCGCGACCATCATCTGGAACGGCCCGCTCGGCGTCTTCGAATTCCCGGCCTTTGCCCAGGGTACCCACGACCTGGCCATGGCGATCGCCAGCGCCACGGCCAACGGCAGCTTTTCGATCGCCGGCGGCGGCGATACCCTGGCCGCCATCGCCAAGTACGGCATTGGCGATCGGGTGAGCTACATCTCGACCGGCGGCGGCGCCTTCCTCGAGTTCCTCGAGGGCAAGCCGCTGCCGGCGGTGCAGATCCTGCAGGAGCGGGCCGCCGGCGCCGCGCACGCAGCGCGCGCGGCGGCCCCGGGCGCTTGAACCGGACACGCCAGGACCACACGGCGGGCGGCCACCGGGCCGCCGCCAGGAATTTCAAACCAGGAGACAACGATGGCTCTTATCTCGATGCGGCAGATGCTCGATCACGCGGCCGAACACACCTACGGCGTGCCGGCATTCAACGTCAACAACCTTGAACAGGTGCAGGCCATCATGGAGGCGGCCCGGGAGGCCGACGCCCCGGTGATCATGCAGGCCTCGGCCGGTGCCCGCAAATACGCCGGCGAGCACTTCCTGCGCCACCTGATCGAGGCCGCGATCGAGTCCTACCCCAAGATCCCCATTGCCATGCACCAGGACCACGGCCAGTCGCCGGCGGTCTGCGAATCGGCGATCCGCCTGGGCTTTTCCTCGGTGATGATGGACGGTTCGCTCCGGGAGGACGGCAAGACCGTCGCCGACTACGACTACAACTGGCAGGTGACCAAGAAGGTCGTCGAATTGGCGCATGCCCTGGGCGTGAGCGTCGAGGGCGAGCTCGGCTGCCTGGGTTCGCTCGAGACCATGCAGGGCGACAAGGAGGACGGCCACGGCGCCGAGGGCAAGATGACGCGCGAAATGCTGCTCACCGACCCGGACCAGGCCGCCGACTTCGTCAAGCGCACGCAGCTCGACGCGCTGGCCATCGCCATCGGCACCTCGCACGGCGCCTACAAGTTCTCGCGCAAGCCGACCGGCGACATCCTGGCGATCGACCGCATCAAGCAGATCCACACGCGCATTCCCACCACTCACCTGGTTATGCACGGTTCCTCCAGCGTGCCGCAGGACCTGCTCGAGGAGATCCGCCAGTACGGCGGCGACATGAAGGAGACCTACGGCGTCCCGGTCGAGGAGATCCAGGAAGCCATCAAGCACGGCGTGCGCAAGATCAACATCGATACCGATATCCGCCTGGCCATGACGGCCGCGGTGCGCAAGTTCCTGGCGCAGAATCCGTCGAAGTTCGATCCGCGCGAGTTCCTCAAGCCGGCGCGCGAGGCCACCAAGGCGATCTGCAAGCAGCGCTATCTCGAGTTCGGCTGCGAGGGCATGGCCTCCCGCCTCAGCGCGCAGCCGCTGCCGGTCATGGCGCGCCGCTACCAGGCCGGCGAACTGGTCCAGCACGTCCGCTGAAGCGTCCGATGAACCCCGGTCCGCCCGCCCCGCGCCCGCCGGCGTCCGGCCCGGCGCCGCAGGGCGCGGCGGCACCGCGGGACAGCCGCGCCCTCAAGGGCAAGCGCGGGCTGCAGCGGGTGGTCAACGCGCTGCGCTATTCTCTCGACGGTCTGACCGCGGCGTGGTCCGGCGAGGACGCATTCCGCCAGGAGGCCGCACTAGCCGCGATCATGGTGCCGGCCGCGGTGCTGCTGCGCGTAAGCCTGGTGGAGCGGATCCTGCTGGTTGCGGTGGTGGTGCTGGTGCTGATCGTCGAGCTGCTGAACACCGCGGTGGAGGCGGCGATCGACCGGCACAGCTACGAGATCAACCCGCTGGCCAAGCGCGCCAAGGACCTGGGCAGCGCCGCGGTGATGATGTCCCTGATGCTGGCAGCCGGCGTCTGGATCGCCGTCCTTTGGGCGCACTTTGGATGATGTTCATGCCGACCCCCGACCGTCCGACCCCGCCGCTGTTCGAATCGCACCTCGCCTCGCTGCCGCTCGTTTACCGCGGCAAGGTGCGCGATACCTACGCGCTCGGCGACGACCGCCTGCTCATCATCACCTCGGACCGCATCTCGGCGTTCGACGTCGTGATGCGCGAGCCCATTCCGGACAAGGGCCGGGTGCTCAATGCGATGTCCAATTTCTGGTTCGCGCGGCTGGCCGACGTCGGCCCCAACCATCTCACCGGCATCGACCCGGCCAGCGTGGTGCCGCCGGCCGAGCGCGCCCAGGTCGACGGCCGCGCGGTGGTGGCCCGGCGGCTGCGTCCGCTGCCCATCGAGGCGGTGGTGCGCGGCTACCTGGCCGGCTCGGGCTGGAGCGACTACCAGCGCGACGGCCGGGTCTGCGGCCTGCGTCTGCCCGCCGGGCTGCAGCAGGCCCAGCGGCTGCCCGAGCCGCTGTTCACGCCCGCGCACAAGGCCGAGCTGGGCACGCACGACGAGAACATCACCTTCGAGCAGGTCGCCGACCGCATCGGCGCCGGCCTGGCCGGGCGCGTGCGCGACTTCTCCTTCCGCCTCTACGAAAAGGCCGCGCGCCTGGCGCTGGCGCGGGGAATTATCATTGCCGACACGAAGTTCGAGTTCGGCCTGGACGGCGATGGCGAGCTGCGCCTCATGGACGAGGTGCTGACGCCCGATTCCTCGCGTTTCTGGCCCGCGGACCAGTACCGCGTGGGCATCTCGCCGCCGAGTTTCGACAAGCAGTTCCTGCGCGACTGGCTGCAGGGGCAGGCGTGGGACAAGACCCCGCCGCCGCCGGCACTGCCGCAGGACATCATCGAGAAGACCGCGGCGCGCTACCGCGAGGCGCTCGATCGTCTCACCACGGAGCAAGCACATGACGCCTGACCGACCGCCATCGCCGCGCGGAGCGCGACCGTGAGCCGCAACCCGGCCCTGGTGGGCGTGGTCATGGGTTCGGAGTCCGACTGGGACACGATGAAGCATGCCTGCGAGCTGCTGCAGGACTTCGGCGTCGCCTTCGAGGCGCGGGTGATCTCCGCGCACCGCATGCCCGACGACATGTTCGCCTATGCCGAGGGCGCGCGCGAGCGCGGCTTGCGCATCATCATCGCCGGGGCCGGCGGCGCGGCCCACCTGCCGGGCATGCTCGCCTCCAAGACCCTCATCCCGGTCCTCGGGGTACCCGTGCCCTCGCGCTACCTGCGCGGCGAGGACAGCCTGCTGTCGATCGTGCAGATGCCCAAGGGCATCCCGGTCGCCACGTTCGCCATAGGCGAGGCCGGGGCCGCCAACGCCGCCCTTTTCGCCGTATCGACGCTCGCGCTCGACGATCCGGTCGTCGCCATGAAGCTCGCGCAGTTCCGCGCCACGCAGGGCGAGCGTGCGCGCAACATGACGCTGCCGCTGTGATGCCGGCGGCACGGCGCGTCGCACCGGGACCGTCCCGTGCCGGCGGATAGGCCCGTCGCCCTCGCGCCGGGCGCCTGGCTCGGCGTGCTGGGCGGCGGGCAGCTGGGCCGGATGTTCTGCCACGCCGCCCAGTCGCTCGGGTATCGCGTCGGTGTGCTCGACCCGGTCGCGGACAGCCCGGCCGGCGCCGTGGCCGATCGCCAGATCGTGGCCGCCTACGACGATCCGCAGGCGCTTGCCGAGCTGGCCCGTTCCTGCGCCGCCGTCACCACCGAATTCGAGAACGTCCCGGCCGGCAGCCTCGAGCGCCTCGCCGCTGCCGTGCCGGTGCGTCCGGGCGCCGCGGCGGTGGCCATCGCGCAGGACCGGCTCCGCGAGAAGGCCTTCGTGCAGGGCTGTGGCGTGCCGGTGGCACCGCACGTGGCCATCGCCAGCACCGCCGACATTGCGTCGGCCGACGCGGCGCTGTTTCCCGCCATCCTCAAGACGGCGCGGCTGGGCTACGACGGCAAGGGCCAGGTCGCCGTGGACGGCCGGGCCGGACTGCGCGCGGCCTGGGACTCGCTGGGCGCCGTGCCCTGCGTGCTCGAGCAGCGCCAGGACCTGCGGCGCGAGCTGAGCGTCGTCGTCGCCCGCGGCGGCGACGGCGCGACCGCCGTGTATGCGGTGAGCGAGAACGAACACCGCGGCGGCATCCTCGCCTGCAGCATCGTTCCGGCACGCATCACGGCGGCGCAGGCGCAGCAGGCCCAGGCCATCGCCGCGACGATCGCCGCGCGCCTGGAGTACGTCGGCGTGCTGTGCGTGGAACTCTTCGAACGGGCCGATGGCCGGCTGCTCGTCAACGAGCTGGCGCCGCGCCCCCACAACAGCGGGCACGCCACGATCGATGCCTGCGTGAGCAGCCAGTTCGAGCAGCAGGTGCGCACGCTGGCCGCGCTGCCGCTGGGCGACACGCGCCAGCACACGCCGGCGGTCATGCTCAACCTGCTGGGTGACCTCTGGTTCGACGCGGCCGGCCGGCCGCGCCGGCCGGCCTTCGACCAGGTGCTGGCGCTGCCCGGAGCCTGCCTGCATCTGTACGGCAAGGCCGAGGCCCGGCCGGGCCGAAAGATGGGGCACCTCACGCTGCTGGCCGCGCCGCTGGCGCAGGCGCTGGCCCAGGCGCGTACCGCCGCTACGCTGCTGGGCATGCCCGTGCCGCAGGCGCTGGCGCCCGCGGCGCCGGCGGCGGTTCCCGGGACGCCCTGAATTGCCCGGCCCGGACGCCCCGGCGGTCGACGCGGCGGCGGTCGCGCGCGCGGTGCAGGCGTTGCTCGCCGGCGGTCTCGTCGCGGTGCCCACCGAGACGGTCTACGGGCTGGCGGCCGACGCCGACCTGGCCGAAGCGGTCGCCGCCATCTTCGACGTCAAGGGTCGTCCGCGCGGACACCCGCTCATCCTGCATATCGCCACGGCCGCGGCGGCGCCGGCGTGGGCCCGGAGCATTCCGCCGGATGCCCAGCGCCTGATGGCGGCGTTCTGGCCGGGCCCGCTGACCCTGGTGCTGCCGCGCACGCCGCGGGCCTCCGACCTGGTCACCGGCGAGCAGGACACCGTGGCGCTGCGTTGCCCGGCCGGTGCATGGGCGCAGGCACTGCTGCGGGCGCTGGGTGCGGCGCGCGGCGATCCGGCGGTGGCGCTGGCGGCGCCCAGCGCCAACCGCTACGGCCGCGTCAGCCCCACGACCGCCGCCCACGTGATCGCCGACCTGGGCGAGAAGCCGCACGGGGCGGTGGACGTCATTCTCGATGGCGGCCCAAGCGAACTGGGGATCGAGTCGACGATCGTCGACTGCACGGCGCCGCCCGTGCGCATCCTGCGCCCCGGGGCGATCGACCGCGCGCGCATCGCCGCGGTACTGGGCCGCAGCGTCGCGCTGGCCGCCGAGACCGCGGCGGCGCCGCGCGTGTCGGGGCGCGTCGCCGGCCATTACGCACCGGGGCGGGCGCTCGAACTGGTGGCGCCCGACAAGGCCGTGGCGCGCGCGGTCGCGCTCGCGCCGCTGCGCCTGGGGGTGCTTGCGCCGGTGGCCGTGCTCGCGGCCTTGCGGGCCTCGCCGGCGGCCGCGCGCGTACTGGCGCTCGACGCCGCGCCCGAGCCCGGCGCGTATGCCCGGTCGCTGTACGCCAACCTGCGCCAGCTCGACCGCAGCGCCGTCGACTGCTTGCTGGTTTGCGTGCCGCCGGAGGGCACGCCATGGGAGGGCGTCAACGACCGGCTGCGCCGGGCGGCCGCCGGCAGTCCGGGCCTCAGGACGGGAAGCGCAGCTTCATGCCCAGCAGGAACAGCGCCAGGCTCAGCGTGATCGCATTGGCGGCGATGATCGGTGGCGCCGCCAGGGCGATGCCGTAGGCCAGCCACAGGGCCACGCCCAGCGAAAACAGCACGACCATGGCCAGCGAGACGCCGGTGGCACGGCGGGTGCGCCAGGTATGCAGCACCTGGGGTACGAAGGAGATCGTCGTGAGCGTGGCGGCGGCATAGCCGACGAAATCGGAGGCGGGCATGATGCGGTCGGCGCAAGTCGGTCCGGGTGCATCATGCCCGAATCGCCGGCGCCCGTTTGTCGCACCGGGGAGGGGAGCACATGTACCAGAATCTTGCGATCGAGCACCAGGGTCCCGTGGCGACGGTGTGGTTGAACCGGCCCGATGTGCACAACGCGTTCGACGAGACGGTGATCGCCGAACTCGATGCCGCCGTGCAGCGCCTCGCCGACGACCCGCAGGTCCGGGTCGTCGTGCTGGCGGGCCGCGGGCGCAATTTCTGCGCCGGGGCCGACCTGCACTGGATGCGCCGCGCGGCGGCGGCGACCGCCGAGGAGAACCTGCGCGATGCCCGCGCCTTCGCGGCGATGCTGCAGCGGCTTGCCGGCCTGGCCAAACCGACCATCGCCTGCGTGCAGGGTGCGGCGCTAGGCGGTGGCATGGGACTGGTGGCGGCCTGCGACATCGCCGTGGCGGCCGACGATGCCAGTTTTGCGATGACCGAAGTGCGCCTCGGGCTCATTCCGGCCGTCATCGGACCCTATGTGATCCGTGCGCTCGGCGCGCGCGCCGCGCTGCGCTACATGCTGACCGCGGAGCGCCTGTCGGCGGTCCAGGCCGTCCACCTGGGCCTGCTGCACGAGGCCGTGCCGGCCGCGCAGCTGGCGACGCACGTGGCCACGCTGGCCGTGGCGCTGTGCGCCGGCGGACCGCAGTCGCAGGCCGCTGCCAAGGATCTGGTCGCGCGCCTGGCGGCCACGGCGCACGGGCCGGACACCGTCGAGCTGACGGCCCGCGCGATCGCGCAGCAACGCGGCACGGCCGAGGCGCGCGAAGGCCTCGAGGCCTTCTTCGGCCGGCGTGCGGCCGCCTGGCTGCCGCCTGCCTGACGCCGCGCCGGCCCTAGGCGCGCAGCAGGCGGGCACTGACCGGCCCGCGCACCAGCGCCCGCATCGGCCGCCCCACCAATTGCTCCAGGTTGTAGGCGTCGAGCGTCGCCAGGAAATTCTTGCGGGCCTCGGCCAGCGCAGACTTGAGCGCGCAGGACGGCAGCAGCGGACAGCTGCGGTTGGCCGGATCGAAGCACTCGACGATCGCCAGGCTGTCCTCGCAGTCGCGCACGACGCGGCCGATGATGATGGCCTTGGGCGCACGCGCCAGCTTCATGCCGCCGCCCTTGCCGCGCACGGTGCTCACGTAGCCGGTGTTGGCGAGGTGGTTGACCACCTTCATCAGGTGGTTTTCCGAGATGCGATAGCGCCCGGCGATTTCGCCGATGGTGCTGAGCTGCTCGGGGCGCGTGCCCAGGTACATGAGGACGCGCAGCGCGTAATCCGTGAAACGCGTCAGTTGCATGACATCACCCTGCCCGGTCCGGCCGCCGGCGCGCGGATCCCGAAAGTACCCATCGGCGCATCCTATCGGTGACCCCGGCCCCGTGCAAGCGCCGCCGGCGCCCCCGCCGCCGCGCGCCCGATCCGCGCCCGCGCCGCCCGCGGACCTAGCAGAACGCCTGGATTCCGGTCTGGGCGCGGCCCAGGATGAGCGCGTGGATGTCGTGCGTGCCCTCGTAGGTGTTGACCACCTCGAGGTTGACCATGTGGCGCGCCACGCCGAATTCGTCGCTGATGCCGTTGCCGCCCAGCATGTCGCGCGCGAGGCGCGCGACCTCCAGGGCCTTGCCGCAGGAATTGCGCTTCATCATCGAGGTGATCTCGACCGCGGCCGTGCCGTCGTCCTTCATGCGGCCCAGGCGCAGCACGCCCTGCAGCGCCAGCGTGATCTCGGTCTGCATGTCGGCCAGCTTCTTCTGAACGAGCTGGTTGGCGGCCAGCGGCCGGCCGAACTGCCGTCGATCGAGCGTGTACTGCCGGGCGGTATGCCAGCAGGACTCGGCCGCGCCGAGCGCGCCCCAGGAGATGCCGTAGCGCGCTGAATCGAGGCAGGTGAACGGACCTTTGAGACCGTCGGCGCCGGGCAGTTCCTGCGCGGCGGGCACGAAGACGTCGTCGAGGACGATCTCCCCGGTGATCGAGGCGCGCAGGCCGACCTTGCCCTTGATCGCCGGTGCGCTCAGGCCGGTCGCGCCCTTGTCGATCAGGTAGCCGCGGATCCGGCCGGCGTCGTTCTTGGCCCAGACGAGGAAGACATCGGCGATCGGGGCGTTGGAGATCCAGGTCTTGGCGCCGCTAAGGCGAAACCCGCCGGCGACGCTGCGCGCGCGGGTCACCATGCTGCCGGGGTCCGAACCGTGGTTGGGTTCGGTCAGCCCGAAGCAGCCGATCGCGTCGCCGCTGGCCAGCGCCGGCAGGTAGCGGCGGCGCTGCTCGTCGGAGCCGAAGCGCAGGATCGGCAGGATGACCAGCGAGGACTGCACGCTCATCATCGAGCGGTAGCCCGAATCGACGCGCTCGATCTCGCGCGCGATGAGGCCGTAGCTCACGTAGTTGAGTTCGGAGCCGCCGTATTCGGCCGGCAGCGTGGCGCCCAGCAGCCCGAGCGCGCCCATTTCGCGGAAGATGGCCGGCTCGGCCGATTCGCTGCGGAAGGCCGCGACCACGCGGGGCGCCAGGCGCTCCTGCGCGTAGCGCCGTGCGGTGTCCCGCACCATGCGTTCCTCGTCGCTGAGCTGCGCATCGAGCAGCAGCGGATCGTCCCAGTGGAAACCCGCCGCGGCGGCGGGTGCGAATCCGGGCTCGTTCATCGGCACTCTCCCGTTCAAGGGGGCGGCGCTGCCGGCGACGGCGCGCCACCTCGGTGGCGCCGATGATACGCGGGAACGCCGGCCGCCTGCGCGCGGCGGTCCGGCCGGCGGGGCTATTCGCGCATGAACTCGAGCATCTTCTCGCGCACGTCGGCCGGTATTTCCGTGGCCTCGCGGGTCCGCTGCGAGGTGCAGACCGCGATGCGGTTCATCCGCACGCGCTGCTCGCCGTCCTTGTCGACGCCCATCGTGAATCGCACCGAGGTGCGGCCGACGTGCGACACCGTGAGCCAGAAATCCACGGTCTCGCCCATCTTGGTCGGCTTGGAGAACGTGGCCTCCATGCGCACCGTCGGCAGCGCCAGTCCGCGCGCCATCAGGAATTCGTCGAACCGGATCTCGATGGCCTCGTAGAACCAGTCCTCGACCAGCGCATTGAAGATGTGGAAATAGTTCGGATAGAACACCGTCCCCGTCGGGTCGCAGTGCGACAGGCGGATCAGGTATTGCTTGATGAAGGTCATTGCCACTCTCCACTGGGCGGCCGGTTTGCCGGGCGCCCGGCCTGCGCCGCCGGCGTGCAGCGGACAGGGGCGGGCCGCCATCGGCCCGGAACGAACCAATTCCCGATGACCGTCTTTCGGCAGGCGGACACCGCGGCTTGAGCCGGCCATCGGACGAATTGCGCTGCAAAAACGGGGTAGCCGTTCCGGGGGTAAGCTCGGTCCTGCGGGAAGGCCGATCCCGGAGCCCATGGTCGGCACGCCGGGCCCGCATCCTGGAGGAGTCCGCCATGTCCATTCGCCATCCGCTGGGAACCGAGCCGCGGCCGGGCAATGCGTTCGCAACCCTTGCGGGCGGCTGTTTCTGGTGCCTCGAGGCGGTGTTCGAGGAACTCGACGGCATCATCGACGTCGAGTCGGGCTACTCCAACGGCCACACCGAGAACCCGGACTACCGTCGTGTCTGCGGCGGCGACACCGGCTATGCCGAGGTCGTGCGCATCGAATTCGATCCGGCGCGCATCGCCTTTCGCGAACTGCTCGACGTGTTCTTCGCCATCCACGACCCGACCACGCCGAACCGGCAGGGCAATGACGTGGGCAGCCAGTACCGCTCGGCGATCTTCTTCCACGGCGCCGAGCAGCAGGCGCAGGCCGGTCAGTTCCTGCAGGAGTCGCAGCGCCAGTTCGAGGAGGACATCGTCACGGAACTGGCGCCGGTGCAGCGCTACCGGCGCGCCGAGGACCATCACCAGGAATACTTCCGCCACAACCCCACGCAAGGCTACTGCATGTTCGTCATCGGCCCCAAGGTGGAGAAGTTCCGGCGCACCTTCGCGCGCAAGCGCCGCGTCGGCGCCAGCTGAGCGGCGCTGGCGGGCGCGCGGCTATTCCTGCCGCGCCCGCTCGATGACCGCCTGGGTATTGAGCACCGTCTGCTGGGCGCGCGCGCCGGTGCCGATCGGACCGACCCGGGTGCGCAGGTGCACCGTGGTGCCGGCATTGGGCGCCGACTCGATCTTCAACTGGGCACCGATCTTCTGCGCGCGGTTGCGCATGTTGAGCAGGCCGCGGCCGCCCACGCGTTCCTCCGAAATGCCGCGTCCGTTGTCGCTGACGAGGATGTCCAGCGCCTGGAGCTCGCCCGCGCCCTCCACGCCGAGCGTTACCCGCACCGCCTTGGCGCGGCTGTGCTTGAGCGCATTGGTCAGCGCCTCCTGGACGATGCGCAGGATCGGCAGCACGACGTCCTGGTGCAGGCCGATCTCCTCGGGGAGCCTGCGTGCGTCCCAGGTCAGCTCCATGCCGGCGGCGCGCAGCCGCGGCTCCATGCGGAAGCGCAGGTTGCCCAGCGCCGCCGCCAGGTCGGCGTCGTCGGCCGCCAGCGCGTCGATGGCCAGGCGCATGTCGTCGATCGACTCGCGCAGGATCTGCGCGAACTGGTCGTTGCTGACCGCCTCGCGCTCGACCAGCATCAGCGAGGACATCAGCTGCGAGCCCAGGCCGTCGTGCATGTCCTGCATGATGCGCTGGCGCTCCTGGACCTCGACCTTGACGCGCTCGCTCTCGCGCAGCCGTTCGAAATTGCGCTTCAGCAGCTGCTCGCGCTCGCGCACGCGCGTCTCGAGCTCGACCCGCGCGGTCTCGGCCTCCTGCATCATGCGGATGAAGCCGTCGACCAGCGGCGTGGCCAGCGCCGCCAGCATGAGCGGGCCGGCGAAGTTCAGCAGCGGGGTGTTCTCCCAGCGGGCGAGGCCGATCAGCGCACCGAAATCGATCAGCGCCGCCAGCACCAGGACCATCGCGGCGACCAGCACCAGCGGGTGCGGTGCCGCCTGGCCGCGCGTGCGGCGGTACAGGCCCACGCCGAGCGCCGCGCCGACAATCAGCCGCAGGCCGGGTTCCCAGGACAGTTCCAGGTACGGTGCGGCCCGCAGTGCCGTGGCCATCGCCAGCATCGGGCCGAGCGCCGCGTAGATGCCGATCAGCCACTCCTCGCGCCGGCGCGCCAGCGCCGACAGGCGCAGCAGCGTGATCGCTACCAGCGCCATGAAGGCTGCCTGTGCGGTCATGCCGGCCAGGCGCACCCCGACGCGCAGCGACTGGGGCATGATCTCCGCCAGGTACTGCGCGCTGTACACCAGCCAGCAGGCGGCGGCCAGCGCCAGCAGCAGCGACACCGCTTCGCGCCGCTGGTACCAGAGGGCGCCGAACACCAGGGCGGTCACCAGCGCCAGCGTCGCCCCGCTCCAGGTCCAGAGGATCTCCAGGAAGAAGCGCACCGCAAATTGGTTCCACAGCGTCGCCATCGGGCCGATCTCGACGCCCGATAGCGTGTGCTCGCCCGGACCATAGCTGGTCTCGATGAGGACCTGGTTGTCGCCGGCGACCAGCAGCGACGGGTCGATGCTCAGGAGCAGCGGCCGGTGCCAGGCGACGTGGCGATACGCGCTTTCGGCGGCGATCGTGCCGATGAAATGTCCGTTGACGCTGAAGCGCCCGCCTTCGCTGCTGCGCGTCAGCAGCAACGCCCAGGTCTGGTCGGGGACCTGCGCGAGCGGGAAGGCCAGGCGCAGCGCCACCGTGCGCAGCGGCGTGTCCTCGACGGTCGACCAGTGCAGCGGCAGGCCGAAGGTGGAGTGCGATTCGCCGCTGGCGTCCGCCGGCGCCTGCGGGTCCGGTGCCACGAAACTCCAGTCGAGCCGGCGCACGGCAAGGGTGTCGGAGGCCTGCACAGGCGTGCCGGCCAACGCACCGGCCAGCGCCAGCGCCAGCAGCGCGAGGCGCGGCAACAGCGGGCGTGGACGCACTCGCCGCTGCAGCCATCCACGCAGTTCCCGCACGGCGGCGCTGGCCGCGGACCGGGCCGCCAGGGCCCTCGGGCGGGGATCGCGCAGCAACGGCCGGAACGGGTAAAGCGGCAAGCGCGGGACCTGGAAGGCGTCGTCAGCCGGCGTCAGGTCTTGAGCAGGCCCATCTGGCTGGCCTCGTAGACGGCCTCGCCGCGGGAGTGGACGGCCAGCTTGCGATAGATCTTCTTGATGTGGGCCGTGACGGTATGCGGCGATATGCCCAGGATTTCGCCGATCTCGTTGAAGCTCATGCCCTTGGCCAGCAGCTGCAGGATCTCGGTTTCGCGCGCCGACAGCGGATTGTTCTCGGCATTGGCCGAGCGGGCCGGGGCCGTGGTGCTGTTGGTGGCGGTGCCGCCCATGCGCGATCGGATGGCCCGCAGCACGCTGCGCGCTACCACCGGGCTCACCGGCGAGCCCCCGGCACGCAGCAGCCGGATGCAGGAGATCACGTCGGCCGGCGTCGAATCCTTGAGGATGTAACCGGTGGCCCCGGCTTCGATCGAGGACACGACGTGCTGTTCGTCGCCGAATACCGTCACCACCATGATGTCGACATCGGGCTTGCGCTGGCTGACGTTGCGGATCAGGTCGATGCCGGTGCCGTCGGGCAGGCCCAGGTCGATCAGCATGACATCGAAGTCCTCGCGGTCGATCAGGACCTGGGCTTCGCGCTTGTTGGCGGCAACCCCGGCCAGCCGCATCGTCGGCTCGCTGTCGATGATCTGCGCGAACCGCCGGCGAAATTCGGGTTCGTCCTCGACAATGATGATGGAGATCTGGTCAGCGCTCATGGTCGGTCGGCTCAGGCCTGCGGGAAGTGCCTATCATAGCCCGGCTGGCCGCGCGCTACGAGGGTTTCGCACCGGCCCGGCCCCGGCCTCAGGCGTTTGGATGAACCTGAACCGCACGGCCGGCGCACACGCCCGGGCCGCGGTTCACGGGGCCAGCCGCTGGCGCTCCCAGCCGCCTGACTGGCGCACGAACAGCAGCCGGTCGTGCAGGCGCGAGGGGCGCCCCTGCCAGAATTCCAGGCTGTCGGCGACCAGGCGATAACCACCCCAGTGCGGCGGGCGCGGCGGGTTCGCCACGCCGGCAAAGCGCGCCTCGGCCTGCGCGGTGCGCTCGTCCAGGACCTCCCGGCAGGCGATCACCTTGCTCTGCGGCGAGGCCCACGCGCCGATGCGCGCCGCGCGGGGCCGCTGCGCGAAGTACGCATCCGACTCGGCCGCCGCAACCGCCCCGACCGCCCCGCGTATGCGAACCTGGCGCTCCAGTTCCGGCCAGAAGAACAGCAGGCAGGCGTGCGGGTGCACCGCGAGTTCGCGACCCTTGCGGCTCTCGATATTGGTGTAGAAGGTGAGGCCGCGCAGGTCGAATTCCTTGCACAGGACAATGCGCACGCTGGGATGGCCGTTCTCGTCGACGGTGGCCAGCGACATCGCATTGGGGTCGCGGCCGCCGGCGGCGACGGCCTCGTCGAACCAGCGCCGGAACAGCGCCAGCGGGTCATGGCCGGCGTCCTCCTCCATCAGGGCGGAGCGTTCGTATTCCGTGCGAAGATCGGCGGGATTGGCGGAAGGGCTCATGCTTTCTCGGGCGCGCAGCGGCGCGAGCGTCGATGATTGCACGAAACCGCCGGCGCTGTCCCCGGGGCAGCCGGGCCGCCGCGGCGCAGGGGAGGGTATTTGTCGCAGGAGATGCAAGCGGGACCGGACGCGCCCCTGGCGTGCCCGGCGCAGGGGCCGCCCGCCGGCGCGCACGACGATGCGCGCCGCTTCGGCGGCGTGGCGCGCCTGTACGGCGAGGCCGCGCTGGCGCGCTTCGGGCGGGCCCGGGTGGGCATCGTCGGCCTGGGCGGTGTAGGCACCTGGGCCGCCGAGGCGCTCGCCCGGTCCGGCGGCGGGCACCTGCGCCTGATCGACCTGGACCACGTCGCCGTGAGCAATACCAACCGGCAGATCCACGCGCTGGAGACGGCGTTCGGCAAGGCCAAGGTGAGCGCGATGGCCGAGCGCATCCGCCTGATCCATCCTCAGGCGCAGGTCGAGGCCATCGAGGACTACGCCACCCCGGAAAACGCCGCGGCGCTGGTCGCGGGCCTGGACCTGGTGATCGACTGTGTCGACCAGGTGGCGGCCAAGGCCGCGCTGATCGCGCACGCGCGCCGCCAGGGCATCGCGGTAGTGACTTGCGGGGGCGCGGGCGGCCGCAAGGATCCGGGACGCATCCGGCGCGACGACCTGGCCCGCACGCACGGCGATCCGCTGCTGGCGGCGGTGCGCCAGCGCCTGCGCCATGACTACGGATTCGCCGGCGCCGGGCCGCGGCGGCCGGTACCCTTCGGCGTCGCTGCGGTGTTTTCCGACGAAGTGTTCCAGGGTTCCGCCACCGGCGGCGCGCCGGCGGCCGGCAGTCCGCTGGCCTGCGGCGGCTACGGCTCCGCGGTGACGGTGACCGCGACCATGGGTTTTGCCGCGGCCGCCGAGGCACTGGCGATGCTGGAGGCGGCGCCCTGAGGCCGCCGGGGCCGCCTGCCGGGCCCCCTTGACCGCTGTCAACCCGATGCCGCGGTGCGGGACTAGCATGGTGTTCCGGGGCCGATCCGCGGCCCGGGCATCGCGCCGCGCGCCTTGCGGCGCAGGGAGCAAGCCATGCTGCAGAAGATCCTTGTACCGACTGATGGTTCCGAACTGTCGCTGCGCGCGGTGAAAGGCGCCGTGGAGCTGGCCGGCCGCCTGCAATCGCGCATCGTGGGCGTGACCGTCGTCGAGCCGTATGCCTACGCGAGCCTTTCCGAGTACCGCCCGGAAACCATCGCCGAATACGAACAGCGCGCGGATCAGGTCGCCCGCGAGCGCCTGGGTGCAGTGCAAAATCTGGCGCAGGCCGCCGGCGTTGCGGTCGAGGTCGTCGTGGCGCGCTCGTTCTCGCCCTACGAGGCGATCATCGAGGAAGCCAAGCGCAGCAACTGCGACGCCATCTTCATGGCCTCGCACGGGCGGCGCGGCCTCAGCGCCGTGCTGCTGGGCAGCGAAACCCAGAAGGTTCTTACGCACAGTCACATTCCCGTGATGGTCTATCGGTAGAACCGGGGTTGCGCGGTAGCGCGGCGCGGTGCTGGCGACGCGATTGCGATCGATTTACCTGTATGCCGCGGCGGCCCGCATCGCGCATGAATGCGCGATTGGCGTCTGCCCGACCACGGCGCACGCTGGCTCGGAATCGGGTGCCGGCGGCGCCGGCTGGACAGGCGCGACCGGGGTGCGGCCCCGTCACCGGAAGGAGATCCACATGACCGGCCAGCAGACTCAGGACGGCGGCGCTGCCGATCTCGGCTACTACGCGGTCGGCTACCCGCCGATCGACGACATCCATCGCGACCTGCACGACCTGCTCGAAACGCTCGACCAGCCCGGCGACCAGGGCGAGAAGCTGCTGGCGCTGCACGAGCACCTCCTGCGGCATTGCGCCCAGGAGGAACGCTGGATGCACGAATCGGCCTTCCCGGCGGTCGACTGCCATGTCCGCGAGCACGAGATGCTGCTCGAGGTCATCGCCGAGGTACGGCGCCGTTTCGACGCCGGCGACTCTGACGTCGTGCATCGCCTGGCCGAGGAACTGCCGCGCTGGTTCGCGTTGCATGCCAACGACATGGACGCTGCGCTGGCGCTGCACCTGCGCGAAGCGGCGGCGCGCACCGGCAACGGCCTGCGGGGCGACACCCGGGTTGCGCACGTCGCCTAGCCCGTCACCTCGAAGGACCGCGTACTCCCCGTGCAAGCGCCGAAAGTGGCGGCCATTCCCCTCGCCCGCTTGCGGGAGACGGGCCGGGGTTGAAGGTTTCCGCAAGCATCGCCGTTTGCCGGCCGTAGCGCCCGGAACCGCGCCTAGGGCGAATTCGCGGCGCCAGCCGGTGCCGGCACCGCCGCCGGCGCCGCGGGCGTGCTGGCCGCCGCGCCGGGGCAGGCCTGGTCCGAAAAGGTCACGTGGCCCTGTTCGACGCAGCGAAAGACGTGGCCCGGATCCATCAATACCTCGTCGCGGTGGACCGGGCCGGCATCGGGACGGGCCGCCGGCGTCGGTGCCTGCGCCGCCCGCTCGGCCACCGGACCCTCGTTGCGTTGCGCTAGCCGCGGCGCCAGCCAGCGGTACGCGAGCAGCGCGATGCTGCCGGCCAGGGCGGCAATCACCAGCGCCGTCAGCAGCCGCAGCGACAGGTCGAAGCTGTTGTCCGCCGCCGTTGCGCCCATGCCGCCGCCCAGCGTGCCGGGTGCCATCCCCGGACGCGTTGCCGGGTGGGTTCCCGTCGTGGCGCTGAAGGCCGACTCGTCGCTGCTGGAATGGTTATCGGACATGGTGGGGCCGGTGGCAATGCGGGCGACGCCGAGCACGATCGCGCGGGTGCTGCAGGCGGATTATGAACCCGATCGCCGGCGCGCCGCGGCACTGCAGCGGCGCGCGCGATAATGTCGGCCCCGTGAACCCGACCGCGTTGCGGCCCGCCTGTGCCGCCTGCCCGCCATGCTTCGCCCTCGCCTGCGCTACCGCCTGCACGCCCTCCGCGCCCGCCTGCTGCGCCAGGGGGCGCCGCCGATCCGCACCGTCCTGCTGCTGGCGGCCGCCGCGCTGCTGGCCGGCGTCATCGCGGCGCGCGACCGGCCCGAGGCGCGCAGCGTCACCGCGCGCGGTCCGCTGCTGCCCACGGAACAGGCGATGGTCAACCTGTTCGAGAACGCCGCACCCTCGGTCGCCTACATCACGACCGAGGTCATCCACAGCGCCGGTTTCTTCGGCGCCGAGGTGGCCCAGGGTGCGGGCAGCGGCTTCGTGTGGGATACGGCGGGGCACATCGTCACCAACAACCATGTGATCGACGGCGCCACGCGCGTCTACGTGCAGCTGGACGCCGGCGACCCCATCGAGGCCAAGGTCGTCGGCGCTTCGCCCGAGTACGACCTGGCCGTGGTGCGCCTGCTGCGCCGGCCGGGCGGCCTGCGGCCGATCGAGATCGGCATGTCGGGCGACCTGCGGATCGGGCAGGCCGTGTACGCCATCGGCAATCCCTTCGGCCTGCAGCGGACCCTGACGCACGGCATCGTGAGCGCGCTCGACCGCCAGCTGCCCACCAGCTACGAGCGCGAGATCGCCGGGGTCATCCAGACCGACGCGGCGATCAATCCGGGCAATTCCGGCGGCCCGCTGCTCGACAGCGCGGGGCGCCTGGTGGGCGTGAACACCGCGATCCGCTCCGAATCGGGCAGCTCGGCGGGCATTGGCTTCGCCATTCCCGTGGACCTGGTCAATCGCGTGGTGCCCTCGCTGATCGCGCGCGGCCGCGCGCCGCTGCCGGGAATCGGCATCACCCCGGTTCGACCGGACCTGGTCGAGCGCGCCGGCATTGCCGGCGTGGTCATCGCCGAGGTCCGGCGCGGCACGCCCGCGGCCGAGGCGGGCCTCAAGCCGATGAATCCCAAGACCGGCGACCTGGGCGACGTGATCGTGGGGATCAACGGCAAGCGCATCGAGGGCCTGTCGACCTTCGTCGCCGAGCTCGGGCGGCTGGGCGTCGACGGTACGGCGGAGCTGACCGTGGCGCGCGGCGAGCACGAGCGCAAGGTGCGCGTGCGCGTGATCGAGGTCGGGCGCTAGATATCCTGCCTGCCCCGCGCGACCGACGGCTTTACAGCGGCTCGGTCGCGCCCGTCAGCCACGCGAGCGCCGCGCCGCCAAGCAGCGGCGCCAGGCGTTCGCGCACCTGGCGGTGGTAGGCGTCGAGCCACTGCACTTCATCGGCCCGCAGCAGGTCGCGCTCGATGCCGCGCCGGTCGATCGGACACAGCGTCAGCGTCTCGAAGCGCAGGAACTCGCCGAATTCGCCGGCCGGCGCCGGCACCGCCGCGACGAGATTCTCGATGCGCACGCCCCAGTGTCCCGGCCGGTAGATGCCCGGCTCATTGGAGGTGATCATGCCGGGCTCCATCGCCGTCTGCGGCTCCGGGGCCAGGTGCGGGGAGATCGCCTGCGGCCCCTCGTGCACGTTGAGGAAGTAGCCGACGCCGTGGCCGGTGCCGTGACCGTAGTCGATGCCGGCCGCCCAGATCGGCGCGCGCGCGATGCTGTCGAGCATGGGCGAGCGCGTGCCGCGCGGGAACTGCGCCTGCGACAGCGCGATCATGCCCTTGAGGACCAGCGTGAAGTCGCGCCGCTGCTCGGCGCTGGTCTGGCCGACCGCGACCACGCGCGTGATGTCCGTGGTGCCGCGCTCGTACTGGCCGCCCGAATCGATCAGCAGCAGCCCGTTGCCGCACGTGTTGCCGTCGCAGATGATCGCGTGCGACGCGGCGCTGGCACTGTAGTGCGGCGCCGCGCCGTTGGCATTGAAGGCGGCGATCGTGCCGAAGCTCGGGCTGATGAAGCCGGGCCGGCGCGCGCGCTGCGCCGTGACCTGTTCGTCGATGGTGAGCTCGGTGACGCGGTCGCGCCGCTGCAGCGCCCCCTCCAGCCAGGCGAGGAACTCGCACAATGCCGCGCCGTCCTGCTCCATCGCCGCGCGCACGTGCGCCAGCTCGGCATCGCTCTTGCGCGACTTCATCAGCGTGCTCGGATTGATCTGCTCGACGATCCGCACGCCGGCCGGCACCGCCTGAACCATCGCGCTCGTCACGCGGCGCGGATCGACCAGCAGGCTGGCGCCAGGCGGCAGCGCGCGCAGCGCCGCGGCGGCCTGGGCGTAATCGACCACGGTGACGCCGTCGTCAGCCAGCGCCTGCTGCAGCGCGGCGTCGACCTTGCCCGCGAGGACGAACAGCCGCGCGCCCTCGGGCCCGATCAGCAAATGGGCGAGGAAGACCGGGTTGTAGGGCACGTCGGAGCCGCGCAGGTTGAGCAGCCAGGCGACGTCGTCCAGGCTGGAGAGCAGGTGCCACTGCGCTCCGGCGGCGGCCATCTGGCCGCGCACGCGCGCCAGCTTGTCGCGCCGCTGCAGGCTCTCGAGCGCGCCGTCGCGCGCGAACACGGCCGCACCCGGCAGCGCGGGGCGTTCCGGCCAGATCGTCTCCAGCAGATCCGTATCGGTGCGCAGCCGCGCGCCGCGGGCAGCCAGCGCCGCCTCCAGCGAGCGTCCCAGTGCCAGGCCCAGGCTGGCGCCATCGACCCCGACCACGGAATCGCGCGCCACGTGCTGCGACAGCCAGTCGAACAGCGCCGGCCCGGCGGCACTGCTGGCCTTCATCGGCGTGATTCCGGTCCCGGTCAGGCGCGCCTCGGCCTCGACCCAGTAGCGGCTGTCGACCCACAGGCCGGCGAAATCGCCGGTTACGACCAGCGTGCCGGCAGACCCGGAAAAGCCGCTCAGCCACTGGCGCGTCTGCCAGCGGCGGGGCAGGTACTCCGACAGGTGGGGGTCGGCGCTCAGCGCGATCCAGGTGGACAGGCCGTGGGCCTGCATCTGCTCGCGCAGCGCCGCGATGCGGGCACGGATCTGCCCGAGCGAATCGATCAACGTGTCCATGCGATATGCGCCTTTTGCGCCGCGCGCCCGGAGGTCCGCTCGGCCGGTTGCCAGCGGCGGCAGGGGGCCTGCCGCCATGGGCGCACAGGATAGCGCCATTGGCGCCGCCCCGCGCCTGCCCGCACGCGGCCTAGCGACCGCGCGAATCCTTCAGCGTGGCGATGCGATTGAACACGCCATGGCCGGGGCGATGGTCGACCCGGTCGGCCACGAAATACCCATGACGCTCGAACTGGTACCGGTCGTCGGCCTGCGCGCCGGCAAGACCCGGTTCGACGTAGGCCTGCACCACCCGCCGACTGTGCGGATCGAGCAGGTCGCGGTAATCGCCGTCGGCGGCATCGGGGTCGGCGACGCGGAACAGCCGCTCGAACAGCCGCACTTCGGCAGCGGGCGAATCGGCGACCGGCAGCCAGTGGATGGCGCCCTTGACCTTGACGCTGTCCGCGCCCGGCGTGCCGCTGCGGGTCTGCGGGAGGATCTCCGCATGCACGGTCTGGACGGTGCCGGCGGCGTCCTTCTCCACGCCGGTGCAGCGGATCACGTACGCGAAGCGCAGGCGCACCATGGCGCCGGGCGAGAGGCGGAAGAAGCCCGGCGGCGGCACCTCGCGGAAATCGTCGCGGTCGATCCACAGCTCGCGCCGCAGCGCGATGGTCCGCATGCCGGCCGCCGGGTCGTGCGGGTTGACCGGCGCGTGGCACTCGTCGGCGAAGTTCTCGGACACGTTGTCCAGCACCAGGCGCAGCGGTTCGAGCACAACCATCGCGCGCGGCACGCGCGGATCCAGATCCTCGCGCAGCGCCTGCTCCAGGACGGCGAATTCGATGCGCGAATCCGCCTTGCTGACCCCGATGCGCTCGCAGAACAGGCCGAGGCTCGGCGGCGTGTAGCCGCGGCGGCGCAGGCCGGCGAGCGTCGGTAGGCGCGGATCGTCCCAGCCGTCGACCAGATGCTCCTCGACCAGCTGGATGAGCTTGCGCTTGCTGAGCACGACGTGATCGAGGTTGAGCCGCGAGAATTCGTACTGGTGCGGCAGGTTGAACGGGTCGGGGCGCCGTTCCTCCAGCGCATGGGCCAGCAGCGGCGCGAAGGACGCCGCCTCGCCCAGCAGCAGCGCATAGAAGGCGTCCAGGTCGCGCAGCACCGCGCTGCGGTCGTGTTCCCAGCGGCCGAAGATCCCGCGCATGCGCGCCTCGGCATCGCTGGCGAACAGCTTGTGCGCGAAGTTGTGGCAGTGCAGGGCGAATTCGCGTGCGCTCTCCAGGCCCTGCGCGCGCAGGGCGGCGACGACGTCGAGCGCCGCCTGCCACTGCGGCTGGCGCAGCAGCGGCACGCAGCGCTCTACGCACCAGTCGTACAGCGGCCGGTGGTCCTCGAACTCGAGCGTGCAGATGCTGTGCGAGATGCATTCGAGCGCATCCGACAGCGAATGCGCGAAGTCGTACATCGGGTAGATGCACCACGCATCGCCGGTGCGGTGGTGGTGGGCGAAGCGGATCCGGTACAGCGCCGGGTCGCGCAGGTTGATGTTGGGCGAACGCATGTCGATGCGCGCGCGCAGCACCATGCTGCCCTCCGGGTGCCGCCCGGCGCGCATCTCCCCGAGCAGTTGCCGGCTCTCGGCCGCGGGGCGGTCGCGGTAGGGAGAGTCGCGTCCCGGCTCGGTAAGCGTGCCGCGCGCTGCCCGCATTTCGTCGGCGCTGAGCTGGTCGACGTAGGCATGGCCCCGATCGATCAGGTAGCTGGCGCAGGCAAACAACTGCTCGAAGTAGTCGGACGCGAAGTACCGGTTGTCTTCGCGGCCGTCGGCCCAGTCGAACCCCAGCCAGCGCACCGCATCGACGATGGAGTCGACGTACTCCTGCTCCTCGCGCGCCGGATTGGTGTCGTCGAAGCGCATGTGGCAGCGCCCCTGGAAATCGCGTGCCAGGCCGAAGTTGAGGAATATGGACTTGGCATGCCCCAGGTGCAGGTAGCCGTTGGGTTCGGGCGGAAAGCGGGTGCGAATGCGCGCCGGGTCGGGGCCGCCGCCGTACTGGAAGGCGCCGTCGCCGGGCCGGCCGTTCCAGCGCCGTCCGGCCAGGCGCCCGGAGGCCAGGTCGGCGACGACGAGATTGCGGATGAAATGGGTCGCGGCGGGAGCGAGCGGTTTTGCGGGAGCCTTTTTTTCCATGGTTGGCGGCCATTGTAATGGCCGCGTCATGCCCCCGGGGCGGCGGCCGCGCGGGCGCGCCTCAGGCGCCGTGCAGGGGTGCGGTTCGCACCGCCCATGCGCCGAGCCCGAGCGCGTGCGCTAGCCGCCATCCTTCGCGCCGCGCGGCGGCGCGCAGCACTGCGGCCGCCCCGGCAGCCGGCCGGGCGACCCGTGCCGGCGCGTGCAGCAGGATCGGTGCGCCGAGCAGGCGCGCACGGTGGCAGAAGTCCATCTCGGCCACCGCGTCGGCGGCGGGCTGCGCGGCCGGATCGAGCGGCGCATAGCCTTCCAGCGCCAGGAACGCGCCGCGGGTGACGAAGATGGCCTGCTCGCGGGTGCAGATGCCGGTCAGGCGCGAGCCGGCGTTGGCCAGTGCGGCGTCGGCCGCGCACGCCAGTGCGGCGCGCGGTGCCGGCGGATAGCGTATGTCGAACCGGCCCCAGGGGCTGCTGGCATTGGCCAGGGCGCGCAGGATCGCGCGGTCGCCATCGGGCGGCAGCAGCACACCGGGTGGCAGGAACACCAGCGCATCGACCAGTTCGGCCTCGGGTGCGCGGCTGCCGGCATTGGCCTGGCGCGCCCAGCCGCCCGGCGCATAGACGATCCGGTCCGCCAGCGCGCCGAGGCCGGCGCCGGCCTCGGCGCCGGCGACGATGATCCGCTGACCGCGCCGGCGCCAGTCGTGCAGCGCGGCCAGGCTCGGCACCGCATCGCTGGCGGCGCTGCCGGCGTTTCCCAGCGGCATGATCACGGCCACGCGCATGGATCCTCGCATTGCCCGCGGCAGCATTCGCGCCGCCGGGCCTGCTGCCGCACGACGAAATACGGCTTCACGGAGAACAGCATGGCGAAACAAGGCGCCCGTGTCACCTGCAATTTCTTACAGATGCCGCCGCGGATCCACCCGCTGCGCTAGTAGCCGCAGGCCTGCCCGTCGCGGCGGCTGTCGCTGGCGGCGACATAGCCCTCGCGCCGCGGGTCGCCCAGGCGCCAGATGAACTGGCCCGAGCCGAAATCCATGTAGGAATCGTCGCCGGCAACGAGCCTATGGCCCCGCCGGGCCAGCTCCTCGCGCACCGCCGTGCCGATGCCCGGCTCGACCTCGACCTCGAGGCCGCGGTTCCATTTCCAGCGCGGCGCGTCGCAGGCCGCCTGCGGCTGCTGGCCGGCCAGCAGCATCCGGCACAGCGTCTGCACCTGGCCCTGCGGCTGCATATTGCCGCCCATGACCCCGAAGCTCATCTGCGCCTGGCCGGCGCGCGTGAGAAATCCGGGGATGATGGTGTGGAACGGACGCTTGCCCGGCGCCACGACGTTGGGATGGGCGGGGTCCAGGCTGAAGGCATGGCCGCGGTTTTGCAGCGCCACCCCCCAGCCGGGCACCACTACTCCGGAACCGAACCCCATGTAGTTGGACTGGATCAGGCTGACCATGCGACCGCGGTCGTCGGCCGTGGTGAGGTAGATGGTGCCGCCGGCCGGTGCCACGCCACCGGCCGGTATGCACGCGCGGTGCGGGTCGATGCTGGCCGCCCGCGCGCGCAGGTAGTCGTTGTCGAGCAGCTGGTCGACGCCGACGCGCATCGCCGCCGGATCGGCGACCTGCGCATAGACGTCGGCAAAGGCCAGCTTCATCGCCTCGATGCCGACGTGATACCAGTCGGCCGAATCGACCGCGTACGTCGCCATCGCCGTGTGCCGCAGGATGCCCAGGCACATCAAGGCGGCGATGCCCTGCCCATTGGGCGGGATCTGGTGCAGTTCGCAGCCATGGAAGGGCGTGGCGATCGGCTCGACCCACTGCGGCGCATAGGCCGCGAGGTCCGCGGCCCGCAGCGCGCCGCCGGTGGCGCGCGCATAGCCGTCGATGGCCGCGGCGATCTCGCCGCGATAGAAATCCGCGCCGCGCGTGGCCGCGATGCGCCGCAGCGCGCGGGCGATGCCCGGGATGATCACGTGCTCGCCGACCGCCGGCACGCGGCCACCGGGCAGGAAATGTTCGGCAAAGCCGGGCTGGCCGGCCAGCAGCGCGGCGCCGCGCTGCCATTTGTCCTGCACGATTGGGCTGATGGCGAAGCCGCGCTCGGCAATGTCGATGGCCGGCGCCAGTACCTGCTCGAAATCCAGCTGCCCGAAACGCTCGTGCAGCGCGGCCCAGCCGGCGACCACGCCGGGGACGGTCACCGTATCCCAGCCGCGCTCGGGCCGGCGCTGGGCGGCATCGGGGCCATAGCGGGATGAGAAGTATTCCAGGGTCCAGGCTGCCGGCGCCGTGCCGCTGGCATTGAGTCCGTGAAGGCGCTGGCCGTCCCAAACCTGGGCGAAAAGATCGGACCCCAGGCCGTTGGATACCGGTTCGGTCAGCACGATGGCCGCTGCGGCGGCCACCGCCGCGTCAACGGCGTTGCCGCCTCGCGCCAGGGTCAGCAGGCCGGCGCTGGACGCCAGCGGATGCGAGCTCGCGACGACATTGCGGGCGAACACGGGTGCCCGCACGCCGGCATAGGGATTTTTCCATTGGAACGGGGGATTCACGGCGCAATTGACCTTCAACGGGTCTGCAACGGCGCAGTCCACGCCGGGCTCGGCTGCGATCTTAACCGCAGCGCGGCCGCTGCGCTGGCGCGCCTGCGAGTGCGGCGCATTACGCCATTGGCCCTGCGGCAGCAGGCTCCCCGATCGGCTAATGCGTACGGTGATCCCCGCCCAACCCGGGCTTTTGGCAGTGCATATGCATGTAAAATTCGTCCCACGGGGCGTCGCTGCGGACGCCGGTTTTTCAAGGTGGATCATGGCCATACATCTGGCTTCCGATCGGTCCCGGCAGGATGCCGTGCTGCTGCTGCATGGCCTGTCCGGCAGCCCGCTGGAAATGCAGTATCTGGAGCGGCGCCTGCGGCAGGCCGGGTTCCGCGCCCATAACCCGAGCATTCCGGGTTGCGGATTCGGCACCCGCGAAGACCGCTTCGACACCGGCACCTGGCGCCAGTGGGTCGCCTTCGTCTCCGGCGAGCTCGACGCGCTCAGCCGCAACCACGAGCGCGTCTACGTCGCCGGCCTGTGCATCGGTGCCGTGCTGGCCTTGCGCCTGGCCATCGAACGCCCGCACCAGGTTGCCGGTCTCGCGCTGGTCTCGACGACGCTGGCCTACGACGGCTGGCAGATGCCGTGGTACCGGGTGCTGGCGCCGCTGGCCTATCACACGCCGCTGCGCCGCATGATCGCCTGGCCCGAGCGCCATCCGTTCGGCCTCAAGAACGACCGCCTGCGCGAATGGGTGGTGCGGGCGATGGACTCGCACGGCGTGTCCGCCGTCGGCGCGGCCTACCTGCCGCTGTCGGGCGTGCACGAGGCGCACCAGCTCATCCGTTCGGTGCGGCGCGACATCGCCCGCGTCACCGCCCCGACGCTCATCATGCATGCCATCGAGGACGACGTGGCCAGCCCGCGCAGCGCCGAATTCGTGGCCCTGAATGTCCGCTCCCGGCAGGTGCGTACAATCCTTTATCAAAACAGTTACCATATACTGACGATCGACAACGACAAGCAGTCCGTTGCCGACGAAACGATCGCATTCTTCAGGGGTCCCGCCGGTGCCGGCGCGGAACGTGACGACGAAACCGGCGAGGGCGTCAAGCCCAAGCTCTTATCGGTAGCCTAAACATCGATGAACGCCGATCTGGCCGATAGGATCAAATCCCTCATCGCGGAGCATTTCGGCATCGAGCCGGACAAGCTCACGCCGGAAACCGAGATCGCCAGCTTCGGCATCGATTCCCTGGCGATGATCGAATTCATGTTCCAGATGGAAGAGAAGTTCAATATCCGCATGGCCGATTCGCGCGCGCCGCTCGTCACCGTCGGTGACGTGGTCGCCGAGATCGAGCGCGCCGTGCGCGACCAGCAGCCCGGCCAGGCCGCCCCGGCACCGCGCTAGTCCACCGCGGGCGTGCGCTAAGCTGCGCTTTTTTGCCGGCCTGCCGGCCGGGTTCCTCGGCGGGCAGGGGCCCGGTCGCCTGAGGCGGAAGACCCCAGCATGAGCGCAATCCGCAATGTGTGCGTGACCGGCATCGGCGCGCTGACGCCCATCGGCAACGGCGCCGGCGGCTTTCTGGCGGGGCTGCAGGCCGGGCGCTCGGGCATCCGGCCCATGAAAAGCGACTTCGCCGAGCGCCTCGCGTACAACGCCTTCGGCATCGTCGAACTGCCGTCCGAGCCGCGCCTGCCGCGCAGCCGCCTCGCCGGCCTCGACCGCGTCTGCGTGTTCGCGCTGCTGGCGGCGCACGAGGCGGTCGACGACGCCGGACTGCGCGGCCATCCGGGTCTCGACGGCGCCATCGTATCGGTGGGCACCGGCATGGGCGGCGCCGAATCGGTGCAGCAGGGCTACGAGGACCTGCTCCTGCGCGCTGGCGCCCGCCTCAATCCGCTGCTGGTCGTCAAGGGCATGAACAATGCCGCGGCGGCGCACGTGGCGATCGACTTCGGCTGCCACGGCCAGAGCCTGACCTATTCCACGGCGTGTTCGTCCTCCGCCGTGGCCATCGGCGAGGCGACGCGGGCGATACGCGCCGGCCACGCCGACATCGCCATCGCCGGCGGCACCGAGGCGCTGCTCACCTTCGGCACGATCGCCGCGTGGCAGGCCATGCGCACCCTGGCCATTCCGGATCCGGCCGACCCGGGCAGTGCCTGCCGCCCGTTCGCCGCCAATCGCACCGGACTGGTCCTGGCCGAAGGCGCGGGCTTCGTCATCCTCGAGGAGGAGGCGCACGCCCGCGCGCGCGGGGCGCGCATCCATGCGCGGGTGAGCGGTTATGGCGCCAGTACCGACGCGTGCCACATGACCAAGCCCGACCCGGCCGGGCAGTCGGCGGCGATGCGGGCGGCGCTGGCCGATGCGGACCTGCCGGGTGCGGACATCGGCTACATCAATGCCCACGGCACCGCGACGCTGGCCGGGGACATCACCGAGACCGAGGCCATCAAGCGGGTGTTCCAGGCGCAGGCGCCGCGGATCCCCGTATCGTCCACCAAGTCCATGCACGGTCACCTGATGGGCGCCACCGGGGCGGTCGAGTTCATCGCCAGCATCCTGGCGATGCGCCACGACTTCCTGCCGCCGACGATCAACCTGCACGAAGCCGATCCGGCCTGCGACCTGGACTACGTGCCCAACCACGCGCGCCATGGCGTCCACGTGCGGCACGTGATGTCCAATTCCTTCGCCTTCGGCGGCAGCAATGCCGTGCTCATCGCCTCGCGGGTCGATGCCTGAGGCGGCAGGCATGCCGCGGCGGCACGGCGCACGCCCGTGAACTGGCCGTACCCGCGCCGCATCGCCCATCGCGGCGGCGGCAGCCTGGCGCCGGAAAACACGCTGCTGGCCCTGGATACCGGCCGCCAGCACGGCTACCGTGCGGCGGAGGTCGATGCCGCGCTCACGGCCGATGCCGTGCCGGTGCTGCTGCACGACGCAACGCTGGACCGGACCACCAGCGGCCACGGCCCGCTGGCAAGCCGCCAGGCGGCCGACCTGCCGGACCTGGACGCCGGCAGCTGGTTCGATGCCCGCTTCGCCGCCGCGCGCGTCCCGACCCTGGTCGAGGCGCTGCGTTTTTGCGCCGGCCAGGGCATCTGGCTCAACGTCGAGATCAAGCCCACGCCCGGCACCGACGCGCAGACCGGAACCGTCGTCGCTCGCACCGTTGTCGGGACGCTTGGCGCCGGCGCGGCTGGCGCGGTGCTGCTGTCGTCGTTTTCGCCGCGGGCGCTGGAATCGGCGCGCGCTGCCGCGCCGCAACTGCCGCGTGCCGTGCTTTTCGCCCGGATTCCGCGCGACTGGCGCGCCGTGCTTGCCGCGCAGGGCGCGGTCGCGCTGCATTGCGACCACCGCCGGCTGACGGCCGCCACGGCGGCCGCGGTCCGGGACGCCGGTTTCGGCCTCGCCTGCTACACGGTGAACACCCCTGACCGCGCGGCGCAACTGGCGCAATGGGGCGTCGACGCGGTCTTCACCGACCGCATCGACCTGCTGGCGCCCGCCTGAGCGGCCGCCGCGGGCTCAGGGCTTGGCGGCGCTGGTGCCGAGCAGGCCGCGCAGGCCCTCGGCATCGACGATGCGGATGTGCTTCTGGTCGACCTCGATCAGGGACTCCTGCGCGAAGTGCGATAGCGCCCGGCTGACCGTCTCGAGCTTCAGGCCCAGGAAACTGCCGATCTCGGCGCGCGTCATGCGCAGCACGAATTCGCTGCGCGAGTAGCCCCGCGCCTCGAAGCGCTGCGACAGGTTCAGCAGGAATGCCGCCAGGCGCTCCTCGGCGCGCATGCTGCCGAGCAGCAGCATCACGCCATGCTCGCGCACGATCTCGCGGCTCATGACCTTGCGCAGGTGGTTCTGCAGCGCCGGCAGCGCGGCGGAGAATTCCTCCAGCCGTTCATAGGGAATGACGCAGACCTCGGTGTCTTCCAGCGCGGTCGTGTCGCAGGTATGGCTGTCGGCGGAAATGCCGTCGAGGCCGACGATTTCTCCCGCCATGTGAAAGCCGGTAACCTGCTCGTGGCCATCGGCCGAGATCAGCGTGCTCTTGAGGAAACCCAGGCGTACCGCGTACAGCGCGTCGAAGCGGTCGCCGGCGCGGAACAGGGCATCGCCGCGGCGGATGCGCCGCCGGGTCGCGACGATCTGCTCCACGCGGTCCAGTTCCTCGTTGGACAGGCCGACGGGCAGGCACAGCTCGCGCAGATTGCAGTTCGAACAGGCAACGCGCAAATGGGATAGGTCCATGGAATATCCGCGACACGTGAGTGGTTTGGGCGCACCCGCGACGCGAGCCGGGGTTTCGCGGCGGGTTACTCCGGCGGGCAGTTGACCCTCGTCAAGCCGCGCCTGCTGCACGCTGCCATATTACTCGCCATGGCCGGGGCTGCGCAGGGCGCAACCGCGGGTCCCGTGGGCGTGGCAAGGGAAGGGAAACATGGACGATCTGGTCATGCACGACAAGCACCGGCAGGGCGCCGGACAGGTGGAACTGCCGGACCGGTCCACCCTGCGCCGCTACGACCAGCCCGGGCCGCGCTACACCTCCTATCCGACCGCCGACCGGTTCATCGAGGCCTTCGACGCCGCCGCCTACGCGCGCTGGCTGGCCGAGCCGGGTGCCGGCGGCGTGCGGGCGCTGTCGCTGTACGTGCACATCCCGTTCTGCAACACGATCTGCTACTACTGCGGCTGCAACAAGATCGTCACCCGCGACCACGCCAAGGCGGCCGAATACCTGGGCTTCCTGGAAAAGGAGATCGACCTGGTCGCGTCGCACGTGAAGGGCAGCCGGCGCGTCGAGCAGCTGCACCTGGGCGGCGGCACGCCGACCTTTCTCAGCAGCGAGGAGCTGCAGCGTGTCATGGTGCTGCTGCGCGCGCGCTTCACGCTGGCGCCGCGCGCCGAGCTGAGCATCGAGATCGACCCGCGCACCGCGCCGCCCGAGAAGATCCGCGCGCTGGCCGCGCTGGGTTTCAACCGGCTGTCGATCGGCGTGCAGGACTTCGACCCCGACGTGCAGAAGGCCGTGAACCGCGAGCAGAGCCTGGAGATCACCCGCACCTGCATCGAGGAGGCGCGTGCGTCCGGCTTCCAGTCGATCAACCTCGACCTGATCTACGGCCTGCCGCACCAGACGAGCGCCAGCTTCAGCACCACGCTCGACCGGGTGCTGGAGCTCAATCCCGACCGCATCGCGCTGTACCACTACGCCCACCTGCCCGAGCGCTTCAAGCCGCAGCGGCGCATCGACGCCGCGCTGCTGCCCTCGCCCCAGGAAAAGCTCACGATCATGATCGAGGCGATCCGCCGCCTGTGCGCGGCGGGCTACGAATACATCGGCATGGACCACTTCGCCCGCACCGACGACGAGCTGGCCCGCGCCCAGCGCCAGGGCCGGCTGCACCGCAATTTCCAGGGCTACAGCACGCGTCCCGACTACGACCTCATCGGCCTGGGCGTCTCGGCCATCAGCAAGGTCGGGCCGACCTACGCCCAGAACGCGCGCACGCTGGATGACTACTATGAAGCGCTGCGCGCCGGTGTGCTGCCCACGCAGCGCGGCATCCAGCTCAATGCCGACGATCTGGTGCGGCGTGCGGTGATCATGGCGCTGATGTGCCATTTCGAGGTCTCCAAGGAGGCGATCGCCACTGCCCACCTGATCGACTTCGATCAGTATTTCGCCCGCGAACTGGCCGAGCTCAAGCCGCTGGAGGACGCCGGCCTGGTCCAGTGCAGCAAGGACTGGATCAGCGTCACGCCCCGCGGCAAGCTGCTGGTGCGGGCCCTGGCAATGGTGTTCGACCGCTACCTGCGCAACGACCGGGTCAGCCGGCCGTACTCGCGCATCGTCTAGCGCGCGTCCGGGGCCGCGCCCCCGTACGCGCGCGCCGCGCCCCGGGCCGGACCAGTATCATGCGGGCTTGACGCCCGAATCGAAACCGGCCGGTCGCGCGCGCGCCCCCGGCCCCGACGCCATGAACAGTTCCGAGATCCGCGAGCATTTCCTGCAGTACTTCACGTCCCGCGGGCACACCCGCGTGCGCGCCGCGTCGCTGGTGCCGGCCAATGACCCGACGCTGCTGTTCACCAATTCGGGCATGGTGCAGTTCAAGGACGTCTTTACCGGCCGCGAGACCCGCCCCTACACCCGGGCCACCTCGGCACAGAAGTCGCTGCGCGCCGGCGGCAAGCACAACGACCTGGAGAACGTCGGCTACACCGCACGCCACCACACGTTCTTCGAGATGCTGGGCAACTTCAGCTTCGGCGACTATTTCAAGCGCGAGGCCATCGGCTACGCCTGGGAACTGCTCACGACCGTCTACCGCCTGCCGGTCGACCGCCTGTGGGTCACGGTCTACGTCGACGACGACGAGGCCTTCGACATCTGGACCCGGGAGATCGGCGTGGCGCCCGAGCGCTGCATCCGCATCGGCGACAAGCCGGGCGGGCCGCGCTACGCATCGGACAATTTCTGGCAGATGGCCGACACCGGTCCCTGCGGCCCGTGCTCCGAGATCTTCTACGACCACGGCCCCGGGGTCGCGGGCGGCCTGCCGGGCAGCCCCGAGGCCGATGGCGACCGGTACATCGAGATCTGGAACCTGGTCTTCATGCAGTTCGACCGCGATGCCGCCGGCGCGCTCACGCCGCTGCCGCGGCCCTGCGTCGATACCGGCATGGGGCTCGAGCGCCTCGCCGCCGTGCTCCAGCACGTGCACAGCAATTATGAGATCGACCTGTTCCGCAACCTCATCGCCGCCGCGGCCCGGGCGACCGGCACCCGCGACCTGTCCGACAATTCCCTCAAGGTCATCGCCGACCACATCCGCGCCTGCTCCTTCCTCATCGCCGACGGCGTGATACCGGGCAACGAGGGGCGCGGCTACGTGCTGCGCCGGATCATCCGCCGCGCGCTGCGCCATGGCTACCAGCTGGGCTGCCGCACGCCGTTCTTCCACCGCCTGGTGGGCGACCTGGAGCGCGAGATGGGCGCCGCGTACCCCGAGCTGGCCGAGCAGCGCCCGCGCATCGAGGGCGTGCTGCTGCAGGAGGAGGAGCGCTTCGGCGAGACCCTCGAGCACGGCATGAAGGTGCTTGCCGAGGCGTTCGCGCGGCTGGCCGATCGCGCCGCCGCGCAGATCGACGGCGAAACGGCCTTCCTGCTGTACGACACCTACGGATTCCCGGTGGACCTCACCGCCGACATTGCGCGCGAGCGCGGCATTGGCGTCGACCTGGCGGGCTTTGACGCCGCGATGAACCGCCAGCGCGAGCAGGCGCGGGCTGCCGGCAAGTTCAAGTCCGGGGTCACCGCGCATTTCGACGGGCCGCCAACGCGCTTCGTCGGCTACGACACGCTGCAGGCCGAGGCCACGGTGCTGGCGCTGTACCGCGACGGCGCGGCAGTACCGCAGATCGAGGCCGGCGAGGCCGCCGTCGTCGTGCTCGACACGACGCCGTTCTATGCCGAGTCCGGCGGCCAGGTTGGCGACCGCGGCGCGCTGCAGGCGGGGCCCGCCGCCTTTGCGGTGGCCGACACGCAAAAGCTGCAGCCGGAGGTGTTCGGGCATCACGGCAGCCTGCGCACCGGGCGCCTGCGCGTTGGCGACGCCGTGCACGCGGCTGTCGATGCGGCCACGCGCGACCGCACCCGCCACAACCATTCGGCCACGCACCTGCTGCATGCGGCGCTGCGGGCGGTGCTGGGGCCCCACGTCCAGCAGAAGGGCTCGCTGGTCGACGCCGCGCGCACGCGCTTCGACTTCTCGCACGACAAGGCGCTGACGGCCGACGAGATCCGCCGCGTCGAGGAGCGCGTGAATGCGGCGATCCGCGCCAACGCCGCGGTGTCGGTGCGCCAGATGGCCTATGACGATGCACTGCGGGCCGGTGCGCTGGCCTTCTTCGGGGACAAGTACGGCGACGTGGTCCGGGTGATCGCCATGGGCGAGGGCGCCGAGAACCAGTCGACCGAACTGTGCGGCGGCACCCACGTGTCGCGTACCGGCGATGTCGGATTCTTCAAGATCGTCGCCGAAGGCGGCGTGGCCGCCGGCGTGCGCCGCGTCGAGGCCGTCACCGGCGCGGGCGCGCTCGAATACGTGCAGCAGCTGGATGCGCGGCTGGGCGAGATCGCGGCGGCCGTGCGCGGCCCGGCCGGCGAGGCGGCGCAGCGCATCGCCCAGATGTTCGAGCAGGTGAAGGCTTACGAGAAGGAAATCCAGCGCCTGCAGCAGAAACTGGCGGCCGGGCAGGGCGAGGAACTGCTGGCGCGCGGCGTCGACATCGACGGCGTCCGCCTGATCGCCGCGGTCCTCGAGGGCGTCGATGCGCGGCAGTTGCGCGACACCGTCGACCAGCTCAAGGGCCGCCTCGGCCAGGCGGCCATCGTGCTGGGCACCGTCAGCGAGGGCAAGGTGCAGCTGGTTGCCGGCGTGACCGCCAATACCACGGCGCGCATCAAGGCCGGCGAGCTGGTCAATTTCGTTGCCCAGCAGGTTGGCGGCAAGGGCGGCGGCCGTCCGGACCTGGCGATGGCCGGCGGCAGCGACGCGGCGGCACTGCCGGGCGCGCTGGCCGCGGTCGAATCCTGGGCGCGCCAGCGCCTGTAAGCGCCCGACGCCGCAGACCGCGCCATGGCTGAGACGACCGACCCGCGCTTCGACCGCGAGATCGACACCCGGGGGCTGAGCTGCCCGCTGCCCATCCTGCGCGCCAAGAAGGCGCTCGCCGACCTGCAGAGCGGCCAGGTGCTGAAGATCGTCGCAACCGACCCGGGCTCCGTGCGCGACTTCCAGGCGTTCGCGCGCCAGACCGGCAATACCCTGGTGGCGCAGAATGCCGTCGGCAAGGAATTCTTCCACTATCTGCAGCGCCGCTAGCGCCGCCACCGGCCACCGATCATGAAACGCTTTGCCTTCCTCCTCCTGGCCGGCGTCGTCCTGCTGGCGGCGCTGTACCTGGCCGTGGTGTTCACCTGGACCTACTCGAGCGGCGAGCGCGCGGGCTGGGTGCAGAAGTTCAGCCGCAAGGGCTGGGTGTGCAAGACCTGGGAGGGCGAACTGGCGATGGTGACGCTGCCGGGTTCGGTCCCGGAAAAGTTCTATTTCACCGTGCGCGACGCGGCCGTCGCGGCGCGCCTGCAGAGCACCATCGGCAAGCGCGTCGCCGTGCATTACGAGCAGCATCGCGGCCTGCCGGGCGACTGCTTCGGCGAGACCGGCTACTGGGTCGACGCGGTTACCGAAGATGCGATGCCGCCGCTGCCGGGCGTGCCGCCCGCGGCCGAGTCCGCACCGGCTCCCGTTCCCGCGCCGGCCCCTGTCCCGGTACCGGCGCCCGCCCGCTGATCCGGCCCGTTTCCTTCCGGAGTCCTGCCATGCCCATCTTCGAGTACGCCTGCGGCGCCTGCGGCCATGAATTCGAGACCCTGGTACGCGCCGGCGCGGTGCCCGACTGTCCCCAGTGCCACTCGACCGAACTGGCCAAGAAGCTTTCCGTATTTGCGGCCACCCCGGGCGCGACCACGATGTCGGAGGCTGCCGGCGGCGCGTGCGGCTCCTGCGGCCACCCCGGCGGGCCGGGGTCCTGCGCGTTGCAGTAACCCGGCGGTGGGCGCCCCCTGAAGCCGGCCCCGGCAGGGCTCGTGCCGATTCACCGGCACGGTGCCCACGGCATGCGGGCTACGCCGGTTACCCCAGCCGCGCAATCTCCTCGCGCACCTTCCCCAGCCGCGCCTCGTGCTGCGCCAGGCGCTCGCGCTCCTGCAGCACGATCGCCGGCGGCGCACGCTCGACGAAGGTCGGCGACACCAGCTTGGCCTCGGCCTTGGCGATCTCGACCTCCAGGCGCCCCGCCTCCTTCGCGAGGCGGCTGCGTTCAGCGGCCACGTCGATCTCGATGGCCAGCAGGAAGCGGTAGTCGTCGACCACCGCAACCGGCGCCGACCCGGCCTGCGGGTGGCGCGCCAGGTCCGCGATGGCTTCCAGCGATGACAGGCGCGCCAGGCCGACCAGGTAGGGCGCGAAGCGCTCGGTCTGCGCACTGGCCGGTGCGATCACCATCGGCACCTTGGTCGCCGGCGGCAGCTTGCGCTCGGAGCGCAGGTTGCGCGCGGCATCGACGAGCCGCTGCAGCGCCTGCACCTGGGCATCGGCGGCCGGGTCGATGCGGGCCGTGTCGGCCTGCGGATAGCCCTGGACCATGATCGAGGTGTCGTCCCCCGGCGTTCGCGTCCCGGCCAGCAGCGCCACGCGCTGCCAGAGCTCCTCGGTGATGAACGGGATGATCGGATGGGCCAGGCGCAGCAGGGCCTCGAGCACGCGCACCAGCGTCTGGCGCGTACCGCGCTGCTGCGCGGCGCTGCCCTGAGCCAGCTGCACCTTGGCCAATTCCACGTACCAGTCGCAGTATTCGTCCCACGCGAAGCGGTAGATGGCCTGCGCGACATTGTCCAGGCGGTAGTCGGCAAAGCCGCGTGCCACCTCGGCGGCGGTGCGCTGCAGCGCACCGGTGATCCAGCGGTCGACGAACGATGTCTCGCACGGTTGCGGGCCGTTGCCGCAATCGTGCCCCTCGGTGTTCATCTGTACGAAGCGCGTGGCGTTCCACAGCTTGTTGCAGAAATTGCGGTAACCCTCGCAGCGCTTGAAATCGAAATTGACGTTGCGTCCGAGGGTGGCATAGGCGGCCATCGTGAAGCGCAGGGCGTCGGCGCCGTAGGCCGGCATGCCGTCGGGAAAATCGCGGCGGATGCGCTGCTCCACGCGCGGTGCGGTCTCGGGCCGCCGCAGGCCCGCCGTGTTCTTGCGCACCAGGTGGTCGACGCCGATGCCGTCGAGCAGGTCGACCGGGTCGATGGTATTGCCCTCGGACTTGCTCATCTTGCGGCCCTCGGCGTCGCGCACGATGCCGTGGATGTACACGTCGCGGAACGGCATGCGCCCCGTGAAGTGCGCGGTCATGATGACCATGCGCGCCACCCAGAAGAACAGGATCTCGTGGCCGGTCACGACCACCGAGGACGGCAGGTAGCGGTCGTAGGCGCCGTCGGCCGCGTCCGGGTCGAGCGTGGAAAAGGGCACCAGCGCCGACGAGAACCAGGTGTCGAGCACATCGGGGTCGCGCCGCAGTTCGGGGCCGGCGCCGGCCGCGGCGGCCTTGGTGCGCGCCTCGGCCTCGCTGCGCGCCACGATGACGTTGCCGCGGTCGTCATGCCAGGCCGGGATCTGGTGCCCCCACCACAGCTGCCGGGAAATGCACCAGTCCTGGATGTTGGTCAGCCACTGGCGGTACACCAGGCGCCATTGGTCGGGCACGATGCGCACCGCGCCGCTGTCGACGGCGTCGAGCGCGACCTGCGCCAGCGAACGGCCCGGCTGCGGGCTGCCGGCCGGCGTCGGACGGCTCATCGCGACGTACCACTGGTCGGACAGCATCGGTTCCACCACCTCGCCGGTACGGCCGCACCGCGGCACCATCATGCGATGCGGCTTTTCCGAGACCAGCAGGCCGGCGGCGCGCAGCTCCGCCAGCACCGCCTTGCGCGCCGCGTAGCGGTCCAGCCCGCGAAAGCGCGCCGGTGCGTTGTCGTTGATGGTCGCCGTCGGCGTGAAGATGGCGATCGGCGCGAGGCCGTGGCGCTGGCCGACGGCGAAGTCGTTGAAATCGTGCGCCGGCGTGATCTTTACGCAGCCGGTGCCGAAGGCGGTGTCGACGAAGCTGTCGCCCAGCACGGGGATCGTGCGCCGGGCCAGCGGCAGTTGCAGCTGCGTGCCGATGGCGGCGCGATGGCGGGGATCGTCGGGATTGACCGCCACCGCCACGTCGCCCAGCAGGGTTTCCGGCCGGGTCGTGGCGACCACCAGCCCCGGCCCGCCGTCGGCGGCCGGATAGCGGATCTCCCACAGGTGACCGTCCTCCTCTTCCGCTTCGACCTCCAGGTCGGAGACGGCCGTCTGCAGCTTGGGATCCCAATTCACCAGGCGCTTGCCGCGGTAGATCAGGCCCTGCTCGTGCAGCCGCACGAACGCGTCGATCACCGCCGCCGAACGCGCGTCATCCATCGTGAAGTAGGCGCGCTGCCAGTCGCAGGAGTCGCCCAGGCGCTTCATCTGCGCGAATATCGTGTCGCCGGAATACTGCTTCCACTGCCAGACGCGCGCGACGAAGTCTTCGCGCGCCATGTCCTTGCGGTGCTGGCCCGCCTGCTCGAGCTGGCGCTCGACCACGATCTGCGTGGCGATGCCCGCGTGGTCGATGCCCGGCAGCCACAGCGTGTTGTCGCCCAGCATCCGGTGGTAGCGGGTGAGCGCGTCCATGATCGTCTGGTTGAACGCGTGTCCCATGTGCAGGATGCCGGTGACGTTCGGCGGCGGCAGCTGGATGCCGAAGGCAGGCCGGCCGGACCGGTACCCGGCCCGGAAATATCCGCGTGCTTCCCACACGGGATACCAGCGGCGCTCGATGTCGCCGGGATCGAAACTCTTGGCCAGAGCATTCGCGGCCGGCGTGGCGGCCTCGCGTTCGTTCGACAAGGCTAACCTCGGTTGGCGTTGCGCAGGCGGTCGAGCTCGGCGCGGACCGCGTGCTCGACGATGTCCTGCAGGCAGACGGATACTGCCAGGCGCATCTCGTCGGCCAGAGCGCCCAGCAGACGCTCCATGGCGCCGAGCATCTGGTTCTGTACGATGGCGTCGATCTCTGCCGGCAGCTGCGACGTGATCTGGCGCAGGATGGATGCGCGCAGCTCCGCCTCGAGGCGATCCCAGTGGCGCCCGTCGTTGCCGGTGCGGGCGCTGCCGGCGGCGGAGCTGGCGCCGGGCGGCGGAGCGGCGGCTGCGCCCGGCGCCATCGGCGCCATGCCGGTCGTCGCCAGCGTCACCGGCGACGGGGCAG
>JBBISD010000005.1:0-57453 GCA_037441485.1 Burkholderiales bacterium | reverse complement strand
GGCACCGGCCGCTGGTGATCATCACGTCCAACAACGAGAAGGACCTGCCCGACGCGTTCCTGCGGCGCTGCTTCTTCCACTACATCCGCTTCCCCGACCGCGGCACGCTGCAGGCGATCGTCGACGTGCATTTCCCGGCGCTGCGCGCCGAGCTGCTGCGCCATGCGCTGGACACGTTCTTCGCCGTGCGCGACCTGCCGGGGCTGCGCAAGCGCCCCTCGACCTCGGAACTGCTCGACTGGCTGCGCCTGCTGGTTGCCGAGCAGATCCCGCCGGAGGCACTGCACACGCGCGACACCGACCTGTTCGTGCCGCCGCTGCACGGCGCCCTGCTCAAGAACGAGCAGGACCTGCAGCTGTTCGAGCGCCTGGTCGAGATGAACCGCCGGGGCCGCTGAGGCGGCGACCCGGACCGCCATGCTGGTCGATTTCTTCCTGCACCTGCGGGCCGCGCAGCTGCCGGTATCGATCACCGAACTGCTGACCCTGCTCGCGGCGCTGCAGCGCGCGGCCATCGGACCCTCGCTGGAGGACTTCTACTTCCTGGCACGCACCTGCCTGGTCAAGGACGAGAGCCGCTTCGACCGGTTCGACCGCGCCTTCGCCCAGTACGTGCACGGCATCGGCCCGCGCGCCGCTGCCGCCGGGGTGGCACCGGAGGAGTGGTTCCGCGAGCACCTGCGCCGCAGCCTGCAGCCCGACGACATCGCGCGGCTGGAAAAGCTCGGCTTCGAGCGCCTGCTGCAGGAGCTGCGCAAGCGCCTGGACGAACAGGACGGCGCGCACCACGGCGGCAGCAAGTGGATCGGCAGCGGCGGCACCTCGCCCTTCGGCCACGGCGGCGCGCACCCCGAAGGCGTGCGCATCGGCGGCCCCTCGCAGGGCAATCGCGGCGCCATCCGCGTCTGGGAGGCGCGCGCCTACCGCGACTACGACGACCAGGTGGAACTGGGCACGCGCAATATCCAGGTGGCGCTGCGGCGCCTGCGGCGCTTCGCCCGCACCGGCCTGGACCGGGAGCTCGACCTGCCCGACACGATCGCGGCGACGGCGCGCAATGCCGGCCAGCTGGACCTGCGGCTGGTGCCGGAGCGGCAGAACCGCGTCAAGATCCTGCTGCTGCTCGACGTGGGCGGCTCCATGGACGCGCACGTGCGCGCCGTCGAGGCCCTGTTTTCGGCGGCGCGCGCGCAGTTCCGCAGCCTGCAGTTCTGCTACTTCCACAACTGCGTCTACGAGCACGTCTGGCGCAACAACCGCCGCCGCCACGCCGAGCGCCAGGAGGTGGTCGAGCTGCTGCGCCGGCACCGCGGAGACACGCGGCTGGTGTTCGTCGGCGACGCCACGATGAGCCCCTACGAGATCCTGCAGCCCTGGGGGTCGCTGGAAAGCGGCAACGAGGAGCCCGGCGCGGTCTGGCTGCAGCGCCTGGTGCGCCACTTCTCGCAGGCCGCGTGGATCAATCCGGAGCCCGAGGGCCTCTGGCCCTACCGCCCGTCAGTGGGCATCATCCGCGAGCTGATGGGTGGCAGGATGTACCCGCTGACCGTCGAGGGGTTGAGCCAGGCGATGCGCACGCTCGCGCGCGGGCGCTGAGCGCCCGCTCGGGCCGGCGCTCAGAACAGCTTGCCGCCGCCGCCGAGCATGGCGTCGCGCACCAGCGGTATCGGCGGTCCCCCGTAGGAGAGAAAGGCGTCGTGGAACGCCTTGAGCGCCCCCGGTCCGCCGTGGCGCGCGGTCCAGTCGTCGCGCAGCTTGCGGATCATCAGCTTGCCCATCGTGTAATTGAGATAGGCCGGATCGAACGTGCCACGCGCGGCCTGCTGGCGCGCACTGCCCGGATTGGCGAACGCCTGCTCGCGGAACAGTCGTTCGCAGTCGGCCACCGCCAGGCCTTCGGTGTGCATGCCGACGGCGCAGACGAAGCGCACGTCGCGCAGCAGCGCCTCCAGCAGTTGGCCGATGTGCATTTCCGGTGCTCCCCGGCCCAGGCCGGCATCCCACATCATTTCCTCGGCGTAGTGCGCCCAACCCTCGGCGAAGGCGTAGCCGACGAACACCCGGCCAAGGGGCGACGCCGAGCGGTTGGCGTGCAGGAACTGCAGGAAGTGCCCCGGCCATACCTCATGGGCCGACGTGAACAGCAGCTCGGACTCGCCCGGGACGTAGGCGTCGCGTTCGGCTGGCGTCCAGGCCGGATCGGGCGGCGCAATGTTGTAGACCGACGGCATGTCCTTGTCGTACGGGCCGGCGATGTCGATATAGGCAAAGTTCCACCGCTGGTAGGGCGGCGCCTCGGCCACCAGCGCCTGCTCGGGTCCCGGGATCGTCACCAGGTCGTGGTCGACAACGAACTGGCGCAGGCCCGCCAGCTGCGCGCGCGCACCCTCGACGCTGCCGCCCTGGGGCTTGTGCGATTCGACCTTGTCGACGCAGGCCTGCAGCGGGGCGCCCGGCAGGTAGCGCGCGCACTCGGCGGCCAGCGCCGCGCGGTTGCGCGCCAGGTCCGCGCGGCCGGCTGTCGCCAGCTGCGCCAGCGGCGTGTCCACGCGCTCGGTCATCCGCAGCATGCGCGCGAAGCGCTCGGCGCCCAGCGCGAAGCTGCCGGTCGCCAGCGCCTGCTCGCCGCGGAACCAGTCGGCGAGGCCCTGCATGGCGGTGGCCGCCGGTTCGATCGCCTCGCGCAGCTGGCGCTGCAGGTCGGGGTCCTTGACCGCGGCGAAGATGCCCGGCACCTCGTTGTGGAAGAAGCCGGCATACCCGCCGAAGCTCTCGATACCCAGCGTGACGAACGTCGGCGGCAACGGCGCGCGCAGGTTGCTGCGGATCTGCGCCGCGGCCCGCGGGATCGCTCGTGCGTAGCCGATGAACGCGCGCAGGCGCACGTCCAGCGGCGCGTACGGGCGCGTCAGGTAGACGCTCGGATCGAGCGATCCCGTGTAGTACGCCGGATTGTGCAGGGGCTGCTGCGCGTCGCGCAGCCAGAACAGGTCGGCATCCACCCGCGCCAACAGGTAGTCGCGCTCGAAGCGCTGCGGCGAATCCGGGCCGGATGCGGCGAAGGCCTCGGCCCGGCGGCGCGCCTGCTCCAGCCGCGCCACTTCGGCGGCCAGCCCCTGCGCCGACCAGTCCGGCAGGCGGCCGTCGAATTCGTGGCGCCCCTGCATGGCGGCAAATTCGGGATGCGCGGCAAAAGTGTCCTCGAGGAACTGGTCGCGGAACGCCGCCCAGCCGTCCGTCGCCGGCGCGCCGGCCGATGCCGCGGCGGGCACCAGCGCCGCCAGCAACGCCAGCAGCAGCGGCAGCACCCGCGACGTTCCCACGCTGCGGCGCGGCGGCGTGATCGTGATCATGGTGTTCGACTCCAGAGGTGAAGGCGCCGGCGAGTATGCCAGTCGGCGCGCACCGCGTCGCCAGGCGATCACCCCCCCGGGCCGCCGGCGGCCGTCAGGACTCTTCCGGGTCGGCCGGCGCCGGATGCGCCAGGCATACACGCCGGGGATCAGCCGCAGCGCCGGGACCAGGACGATCAGCGCCGGAATCAGCACGACCGCGACGCGGTCGACCAGGCTGGCCAGCCAGAACGGCAGGTAGCGGTACGACAGGCTCTTGCCCGACTTGTAGAAGCGCGCCGCGTCGCCGCTGATCGGGTATTCGTGATCCAGAGGCGCAGGAAATTCGCCGGCACGATGCAGCAGGCCACCGCGCCCGTGCACCTCGCTCGCGGTCTCGATCAGCAGGTCGGAGAGCGCCGGGTGCAGGCCGGCGCGGGCCACCAGTTCGACGGTCGGCGCCAGCAGCGTCAGCGGCGCGGCCGGGATATTGGCGCCCAGGTCGAAGCTGCCCGGCCGGCGCATCGACGCCGTTGGCCTTGAGCAGCGCCAGCGCCAGCACGCGCGTGCCGCTGCCTTCCGGTCCCAGCGCGATGCGCCGGCCGCGCAGCTCGGCCAGGCGATGCAGCGGCGCGGCCGAGCGGTAAAAGACGTAGACCGGTTCGTAGAACAGGCTGCCCAGCGACACGAGCGCCGCGGTATCGAGCTCGCCGGCCAGGCCGCCCTGCACGAAACCCACGTCGGCCGCGCCCGCCGGATCGACCAGGCGCCGCAGGTTGTCCAGCGAACCCTCCGAGGGCATCACCGCGAGGGTCACGCCGCTGCGCGCCAGCACCGTCCGGTAGTGCTCGGCGACCCGGGCGAAAGCGCTGCCCAGCGGGCCGCTGGTGATCGTGATGGTCGTGGGCGGCGCCGGCTTGAGAAAATGCACGGTCACGAGCAGGGCGACCGCCAGCGCCAGCAAAGGGCGCGACGGATATGGCCAGGTCGCGCCAGGACACGCCGCGCAGGCGTTGCAGCAGTGCCATCGCTCAGTAGATCCCCATGGCCAGTCCCGTCGCCAGCGCGCCGCCCAGTGCCTCGCAACGCGCCAGGTCCGCGGCGTCGACGCGCTTGTTGCGGGCGATCGCCTCCGGGGTCTGCGCCCGGGTGAAGACGATCAGCGCCGGCGCCACCGCCCGCAGCCGCCAGCCGGCAGCGATGCGCTCGATCTGGCGCACCGCATTGCGCCCGTCGCTGCCGGCGCAGACCATGCAGGCGTAGGGGCGGCCCTCGACGCGGTCGACGACGCCGTAGTAGCTGCGGTCGAAGAAGTCCTTCATCAGCCCCGACATCGACGCCAGCGTCTCGGGCGCGGCGAACAGGTATCCGGCCGCATCGAGCACGTCGTCGGCCCGCGCCTCGGACGCGTGCAGCAGGCGCACGCACAGCGCCGGCTCGCGGGCCGCGGCGGCGGCCGCGGCACTGGCCATCTGCAACGTGCCGCCGGTCAGCGAGTGGTAGACGATCAGCAGGGTTTTCATGGCAGGCGGTGCAATGGCGCAGGATACCGGCCCGCACGGCCGCGGCGCCGGCCGGCGGCGCCTCAGTCGTTGAAGGGGGGTGCCGCGCGCAGCACTTCGTCCACCGTGGTCAGGCCGTGGGCGATCTTCTCGGCGCCGGACAGCCGCAGCGAGCGCAGGCCCTCGCGGGCCGCCAGCTGGCGCAGCTGCTGCATGTCGCCCTCCTGCGCGATGAGCGTGCGCAGGGTGTCGGTGATGACCATGAGCTCGACCAGACCGGTGCGGCCCAGGTAGCCGGTGCGGCGGCACTCCAGACAGCCCACCGGCCGGCCGACCCTGGCCGGCGGCGGCGCGCGCCAGGGCGCCACCAGTTCGCGCCAGATGTTCTCGTCGATGTCCTGGTCGATCAGCTTGCAGTGCGGGCACAGCGTGCGTACCAGGCGCTGCGCCAGGATGCCGATGACGGTGGCATTGACCAGGTAGCGCGGCACGCCCAGTTCGGCCAGGCGCGCGACCGAGGCGGCCGAATCGTTGGTGTGCAGCGTGGAAAATACCAGGTGGCCGGTCAGGGCCGCCTGCACCGCCATGTCGGCCGTCTCGCGGTCGCGGATCTCGCCCACCATGATCACGTCCGGATCCTGGCGCATCAGGGCGCGCAGGCCGTCGGCGAAGCCCAGGTCGATGCCGTGCTGCACCTGCATCTGGTTGAGGCTCGGATCGATCATCTCGATCGGGTCCTCGACGGTGCTCACGTTGACCTCGTCCGTGGCGATCTGCTTGAGCGTGGAGTACAGCGTCGTGGTCTTGCCCGACCCGGTCGGCCCGGTGACCAGGATGATCCCCGACGGCCGCTTGATCAGCTCGGCCCAGATGCGCGCCTCGCCATCGGAGAAGCCCAGCTCGGCGTAGCTGCGCACGACGACCTCGGGATCGAAGATCCGCATCACGAGCTTCTCGCCGAAGGCGGTGGCCAGCGTCGACAGGCGGATCTCCACCTCGCGGCCGCCGTCGCCGCCGATGCGCGTCTTGATGCGCCCGTCCTGCGGGCGGCGCCGCTCGACCACGTCCATGCGGCCCAGCAGCTTGATGCGGCTGGTCATCGCGTGCATCACGCCCGGCGGCACCTGGTAGACCTGGTGCAGCACGCCGTCGATCCGGAAGCGCACGATGCCCTGCTCGCGCTTGGGCTCCAGGTGGATGTCGCTGGCGCGCTGGTCGAAGGCGTACTGCAGGACCCAGTCGACGATATGGATGACGTGCGCGTCGTTGGCCTCGACCTTGCCCCCGAGCTCGACGAGCTGCTCGAAGTTGCTCACCAGGCTGCCGGTGCCGGTCTTGCTCGCGCCCTTGACCGACTGGGCCAGCGTGTAGAACTCGGTCGTGAAGCGCGCCACGTCCAGCGGATTGGCGATGACGCGCTTGACGGTGCGCTTGGTCACCTGTTCGATCTCGCGCACCCAGCCGTCGACGAACGGTTCGGAGGTGGCGATCACCACCTCGACCGGCGATACCGCGACCGGCAGGATGGCGTTGCTGGTGGCATAGGCGCTGGACATCACGTCGACCACGCGCGTGAAATCCACTTTCAGCGGGTCGATGTGCTGGTAGGGCAGCCCCGCCTGCCCGGCGATCCACTCGGTGAGCGTCTCCAGGTCGAGCAGGCGGCGCGCGGCATCGGCGCTGCGGAAGTTCATCTCGGCGATCAGCACCAGCGGGTGGCTGCCGCGGTCGCGATCGGGGATGGCCAGCACGCGCGCGGCGTCCACCCGCGACAGCAGGCCGGCGGCCACCAGCCGCGGCACCAGCACGGCCAGGCTCAGGCGTGCATTGGGCACGAAGCGCGGTTCGGCCTCGGCCGCCGCCGGCGCGGCCGCGGCGTCCGGCTCGGCCTTGTGGTGCACGCTCATGCGGCCTCCGGCGCCGCGGCGGCGCGGCGGCGCATCAGTCCACCACCAGGCGCGAGGTCAGTTCCTGGGCGCGCGCCGGCGACTGCGCGAAATCGGCCACGACGGCATTGGCGGCCCGCTCGGTGAGCGGCGCGCTCTCCAGCGGCCGCAGGTAGTCGCGCCGCAGGTAGGAGCGGATGAGTTCGGGCGACATGACATGCGCCCGGTTCTCGGCGCCGCTGCTGAAGAGGAACATGGTGCGCAGCGGACTGATCCAGCGCAGGCGCGCCTTGATGTACCCCGCGCCGTCCCACAGCTCGAACCAGCTGCCGCGGCTCCAGTGCGAGAGGTCGTGGTCCATGCGCGCCTCCTCGGACTTGTCGACCGTGCCGACGTCGGTCAGCGCGGCCGGGACCGAGACGTCGACGGCGTGGTCGGCGGCGGCGCGCAATACGGCGCCGGCCGGGACGCGGACGCCGCCGGGAATGGCGGTGAGCGGGAAGGAGCCCGTCAGCTGCAGGCCGTCCATCTTGGCGCGGATCTCGGAGGACTGCAGCGCGCTGCGGAGGTAGCTGGCCTGGTCGGTCGGCTTGACGGCGTAGGCGTGCGAGGCCATCAGCTGCTGCAGGAAGTCCTCCTGCTGGCGCTGGGGCAGGCCGATGAGCGCCAGGCCGTCGCGGACGACGCGGGTCAGCACGGGGATGAGCTCGACCAGGCGGCGGCGCTCGTCGGCCGTGGCCTTGGGCTGCACGCTCCAGACGATCTCGTGGATGACCTCGCGAAAGCTCTTCGAATATCCCTTGGTAAGGTCGTCGCGCAGGTTCGCCTGGACCAGCACCTGCACCCAGGGCCCCATGAGGAATTCGCGCAGGTACGGCTCGAGCTCGACCAGTTCGAACGCACGGCGCACCTGGATGGTGGTATTGATCGTGAGCACTTCGCGCTTCTCGGCCTCCTCGAGCGCGCGCTTGGCGCGGGCGATGGGGTCGGACTCGCGCGGCGTGATGTCACCCAGGAAAGCCTCGAACTCGTTGAGCACGCGCTCGAAGAGGCCGATATCGCGATCGAACTGCTCCATCACCTGGCGCACCAGGCGGTCGACCTCGTCGCGGAAGCGCTGGTTCTCGTCGCCGTAGGGCTCCCAGCCGACCGCCGCGGCGGCAATGCGGTCGATCAGGCGCCGCGCCGGGTGCGCGCTCGAGGCGAAGAAGGCGGCATCGAGCAACGCCGCCTTGAGCACCGGAAACTGCAGGCGCGACAGCAGTGCCTTGATCTCCGCCGGCACCTGGGCGTCGCGCAGCACGTGGTCGAACATCAGGCCGACGATCTCGATCGTGAGCTTGTCCACCGTGCGCGTCGACTGCGCGACCAGGTGCTCGCGCCACGCATTGATCGAGCCGGCCGGCGTACCGGCAAACAGCGCGCCGTGCAGGCCCTCGAGGCCCAGGCTCTGCAGCTCGCCCAGCGCGTCCATGAGCGTCGGCGCGACGGGGCCCTGGGCGCCGGCGATGGGCGGCAGCACGCCGCCGCCCACGTTGGCGCCCAGGCGCGAGAGCAGTTCGTCGAGGATCAGCCGGGCATCGGCCCGCACCGGCGCACCGGCCGCTGCGCCCCCGGCGCCGTGCACGGCCGGGCCCTCGGGCGCCGGCGTGGCGGCCCGGACCTGCCCGCTGCCGGCCGGTGCTGCGCCCCCGCCCGGCACCCCGGCGGCGAGACCACCCAACAGGCTGCCGGGCAGGCTGCCGGGCGCCGGCGCGCGCGGCAGCCCGAGCGTGGCCGGTGACTTGCGGGCGCTGCGGGCGCGCCGGATAGCGCGCGCCTCGATGCCCTGGGTGCGCAGGTGATCGAGCAGCGCCTGCGTGGTGCGGCCGATCTCGCCGGCGAAGTCGGCCTCGAACGCGGACAGGAAGAACGACCACGCCTCGGCGTGCAGGCCGGCGTCGTCGGCCGCCTTCAGCAGCGCGGGGGCATAAACGTGCGGGCCGAAGGGATTGTCGGCCGGCACCAGCGCCTCGCGGCCCGCCAGGAATCCGACAACCAGGTCCAGGTCGCGCAGCGGCTCCTCGAGCGGTCCGTGCAGCCGCCGCGCCATGCGGCCCGCCAGGACCTCGCCGGGGTCGTCGGTGTCCGCAACCAGTTGCAAGTCGGCAGCGTCGAGCTCGATCGGCGCGCCGGCGGCAGCCCGCGGGGCCAGCAGCCGTTCCAGCGACGCGTCCTGCGCGGCCGCCAGGCGCTTGCGGAAGGCCGCCAGCAGTACCGCGTCCTTCGTGGCGAGCAGGCGCTGCACCAGCGGTGAGCCGACGTCGAAGTCCCAGCGGCCCGCCAGGCCCTCGCGCACCACTTCGATCACGTGCGGGAAGGAGCGTGCCAGTAGTTCTTGGGCGACGGCCGCGGTCGAACGCAGCAGCGCAGCGCTCTGGCGCGCCGACAATGGGGGCAGGCGGCTCTGGGAGCCCGGCGGGGTCGGTACGGAAGCGTGCGGTGGCGTCATCGTCGGGCAGCAGTGTCCGGGCGTCCTGGCGGGGCTCCGGAGATCCGTTCGAATGTAGCCCGGGATTGCGTCCTGTCAAGCGGCGGCGCCGTCACGAATGCGGCATCGCGCCGTCGACCGGATTGCCGAGGATCGCGGGCAGCGCCGCGCCGGCCCGCCGGAGCGGCCCGGAACGGCACTAGGGACAAAGGAGCAGCCCCGGATCGAGCGCGACGCGCCGCCCGTTGGCCCGGCGCAGTCCCGCCAGCCAGTCGCCGGCCGGCAGGCCGAGCTGCTGCTCGATCGCCCGGGCGCGCGTGCACAGGACGTCGGTCTGCCAGCACCCGGACGGCGGCTCGCCGGCATCGGCGAAGGCCAGCACCACGGTATTGCCGGCGGCGCTGCGCGGCAGCCGCAGCCAGCGGCGCCCAAAGGCACCGCCGATGGCCTCGGCGCTGGCCGCCAGCGAACGGCCGAAAAGATTGAAGGCGGCGACGCCGCCGGGCCGCAGGGCGGCGCGGCAGGCGCGGTAGAACGGTTCGTCGTCGAGCACCGGTCCGCGCGCGGCCGCATCGTACAGGTCGACCTGCAGCCAGTCGGCCGACGCCGGATGGCGGTGCACGTGCTGGCCAGCGTCGGCGCGCAGCACCTGAAGGCGCGCGCCGTCCGGCGGCAGCGCAAACCACTGGCGGGCCACGCGGATCACCGCCGCATCGATCTCCACCGCCGTGACGCGGCTGCCGCGCAGGTGGCGCAGGCAGTACTTCGTGAGCGCGGCCGCGCCCAGTCCCAGCTGCACGATGTGCACAGGCTGCGGCAGGAACAGCAGCGGCGCCATCATCTGCTGCTGGTACTCGAGCTCGAGGCGCAACGGATCGTCCAGGCACATAGCGCCCTGCACCCACTCGGTGCCGAAATGCAGGTAGCGGACGCCGTCGCTTTCCGACAGCGTGACGGCCGAGGCGGCGCGCCGCGGCTCAGACGGCATCGGGACTGCCGTCGGCGCCGTCCGCGGCGCGTTCGCTGCTGTCGGCCGCGGCCCGCGACGCGCGCTGCAGGTCGCCCACCACGCCGCGGAAGGCGCGCGACACCAGCGGCAGCGCCTCGGTCGGCGTGATCCAGCCGAACCGGCGGTAGGACACCAGCGCGGCATGCGACAGCGAGATCATCGAGCCGCCGCTGCGCGAGGCAAACAGCGCCAGCGAGCGCCGCGGCGTCCACCACGCCAGGCGCATGCGCACCAGCGAGCGGCCCAGCCGCATGTCGAACCAGGTGCGCTCGCGCCAGCCGTCGACGTCGCATTGCGCCGCAGGCTCGTCGGGGGCATCGGGCGGCAGCTGCGGCGGGTTCCTGAGCCATTGGTGGATGACCGGCGAGCCGCGCTGCTGCAGCAGGTGCGGGACGCCCTCCTCCAGTATCGGCACCGGGCCCTCGCCGCGGTCGCCATCGGCCGGTTCGCTCAGGCGGAAGCCGTCGAAGCGGATCCGCACCGTACTGGCCGACCAGGAACCCGCCGCGGCCTGGTCGGCGCCGGTGATGACCTGCGAGTGGGCGATCATCAGGCGGTTCAGGAAGGCCTGCAGCTTGTCCTGCGGCCAGCCCACCAGCGCGACGCCGTCGCGCAGGCGCCCGAGCAGGCTGCCGATGGTCTCGACCAGCCGCCGGCGGTCGCTGCCCGGAGCCGGCGGCTGCACGCTGGCGACCAGGTCGGGGACGACGGCGCACAGGCGGCCGAAGAGCTCGGGCTCCTCGGCGCTGCGCGCCGCGCCGGCCGCCAGCACGCGCGACCAGATCACGAGCAGGAACTGGCGCAGGTGATCCTCGAGCGTGGCGCCCTGCAGCACCTGGTCGATGAAGCGCGCCACGACCTGCGCCTGCATCTCGCGCCGCTCGACCTCGCGCAGCGCGTCCTTGGCGGCGGCCAGGCTTTCGCTCGGGGACGGTACGATCGCGGCCAGGAAGGCGGCGAACTGTTCGCGGGACTGCTCGAAGGCCGACGCCGCCGAGCCCGGCGAATGCACGACGAAATGCACCGCGGCGCGCGCATGTCGCAGGTAGCGCCGGTTGTCGGCGGTGTCCGGGGACCAGCCGATGGCCGAGGCGGCGATGGCATCCATCAGCCGGCGCGCCGGGTGGTTGGGCCGCAACAGCACGGCCGGATCGGCCAGCGCGACCTCCAGCAGCGCAAACCGCAGGCACACGAGCAGCGTGCGGATCGGGTCGGGGACGAGGCGGTCGCGCTCGATCCGGGCAAAGATGCGCGCGACCAGCTGGATCGTGAGTTTCTGCAGCGGCGTGCCGGCCAGCGCGATCAGGCGCCGGCTGTGATCGCGCGTGCCGATCATCTCGCCCAGGGCGGCGTTGACACCGGCATCGGTGGCCACCGGTGCGGCGCCGTCGGCCGCATCGGGCGCACGCGGCGCGCCGACCATCTCGTCGTTGTAGGCCGCGACCCGCGCGGCATCGCGCCGCTGGGCCGACAGCAGGAAGGCGTTCAGTTCTTCCGGCAGCGGTACCGGCGCCTGGGTCGGCGCCGCCCCGCGGGTTGCCGCCGCCTGCGCCACCTCGAGCAGCACGTTGGCATTGATGCCCAGCTGGGCCTGCAGGCGCACGTAGTCGGCCAGATAGGGCTCGTCCTCGGGCTCGGCCTCGCGCGGCGGCAGCCCCGGCGCGGCTGCCGGCACATGCCGCAGCGGCGGCGGGCGTCCGTCTTTTTCCAGCGGCGCCGGCATGGTCTCGGCCAGGGTGAGCAGGATGTCGACGCTGTCGGCGCGGGTACCCGATCCGAGCCGCGGCAGCGGCGCCGGCGTGATGCCCTGGCTGTCCAGGTAGCGGCCGACGGCGACGAAGGTGGCTTCGAGGGCCGGCGCCAGGGGCACGGCGACGTGCCGCAGGACGGCGCCGACCAGGCCCGGCGTACCCAGGTGCGGCGCGATGCTGTCGGCCATCGCGTGCAGGAAGATGCCCGGGCGCAGCGGCGACTGCGCCTCCGGCAGATCGCCGCCACGCCACAGCGGCTGCAGCTTGGCCAGCAGGCCGGCCTGGGGCACCTGGACGAGATTGCGCAGGCGCGCGGTCACCTGGTCGACCTGGCTGCGCTGGTCCGACTCGTCCATGTCCTGCAGCGACAGCGTGGGACGCCGCAGCGGCGTATTGGGCTTGCGGCCGACGAAGCGCTCGACGCTGACGGTGAATTCCGTGCGCAGCGCCGCGCCGTAGGACTGGACGATCAGGCGCTCCGCCGCCGAGAGGGTCGACGCGGCGCGCACCACCGCCTCGTCGTCGGAGCGTGCCGCCGCCGCGAGGGCCTCCTGGAGCACCTGGGACAGCCGGGGCAGCAGCGTGTCGGCCACCACCGGCCAGCACTGGCCGAGGATGGCCTGGGCGCGGGCCGCGCGGTCGCCGGCGCCAGGCGACGGGACCGGCGCCTCGCCGCTTACCACGGTACCCCCGGTTTGAGCGTCATCAGGACCACGCCCGATGTTACTTCACCGGCAGGCCGGCGCGCCGGGCCGCCGGCGCGGCCTTCAGGCAGCGGCGGCCAGCAGCAGCCGGTTGACGCGCTTGACGAACTGGGCCGGGTCGTCGAGCTGTCCACCCTCGGCCAGGATCGCCTGGTCGAGCAGCAGGGTCGACCATTCGGCCAGGTCGGCACCCGCGTCCTGCAGGCGGCGCACCAGCGGATGCTGCGGGTTGAGCTCGAGCACCGGCGCGCTGGCCGGCGCCGCCTGGCCGCTGGCCCGCAGCAGGCGCTGCAGGTGCGCGCTCATCGCGTCCTTGTCCACCACCACGCAGGCGGGCGACTCGGTCAGGCGCAGCGTCACGCGCACGTCGGACACGCGCTCGCCCAGCGCCGCCTTGACACGTCCCACCAGGTCCTTGAACTCGTCCTGGGCCTTGCGCCGGTCCTCCTTCTCCTGCTCGTCATCGAGCGCGTCCAGCGCCAGGTCGCCCTTGGCGACCGACTCGAGCGGCTTGCCCTCGAATTCCGTCAGGAAGGACAGCATCCACTCGTCCACGCGGTCGGTCAGCAGCACGACCTCGACGCCCTTCTTGCGGAAGATCTCCAGGTGCGGGCTGTTGCGCGCCGCCTCGAGCGTGTCGGCCGTGACGTAATAGATCGCCGCCTGGCCGGCCTTCATCCGCCCGAGGTAATCGCCCAGCGACACCAGCGCGCCGCCGGTTTCGGCCGTCGAGGCAAAGCGCAGCAGCCTGGCGATGCGCGCCGCGTTGGGCGGGTCCTCGCCCAGGCCCTCCTTGAGCACCGCGCCGAATTCCTTCCAGAACGTCGCGTAGTCGGCGGGCCGGTTCTGCGCCAGGTCCTCGAGCAGGCCCAGCACGCGCTTGGCGCAGCCCTCGCGGATCGTCTTGACGTCGCGACTCTCCTGCAGGATCTCGCGCGACACGTTCAGCGGCAGGTCGCTCGAATCGACGACGCCGCGCGTGAAGCGCAGGTAGGCCGGCAGCAGCTGCTCGGCATCGTCCATGATGAACACGCGCCGCACGTAGAGCTTGAGGCCATGCGTGCGCTTGCGGTCCCACAGGTCGAACGGCGCGCGCTGCGGCAGGTAGAGCAGCTGGATGTACTCGCTGCGCCCCTCCACGCGGTTGTGCGTCCAGGCCAGCGGGTCGGTGAAGTCGTGCGCGACGTGCTTGTAGAACTCCCGGTACTGCTCGTCGGTGATGTCGGCCTTGGCCCGGGTCCAGAGCGCCGAGGCGCGGTTGACCGTCTCGACCTCGCCGGTGCGGCGCAGGTCGTTGGCGTCCTTGTCCCATTCCTCACTGGCCATGCGGATCGGCGTGGCGATATGGTCCGAATAGTGCGTCAGGATCGACTTGAGCTTCCAGGCCGACAGCAGCTCGTCCTCGCCCTCCTTGAGGTGGAGCACGACGTCGGTGCCGCGCCCGGCGCGGCTGGCGCCGACAATGGTGAATTCGCCGGCCCCGTCCGACTCCCAGCGCGCCGCCGTCGCGCTGCCGGCCCGCCGCGACAGCACCGTCACGCGGTCGGCGACGATGAAGGCCGAGTAGAAGCCCACGCCGAACTGCCCGATGAGCTGCGAATCCCTGCGCTGGTCGCCGCTGAGCTGGGCGAAGAATTCGCGCGTGCCGCTCTTGGCGATCGTGCCCAGGTGGGTGACCATGTCGTCGCGGCTCATGCCGATGCCGTTGTCCGACACGGTGACCGTGCGCGCCGCCTTGTCGTACGCCACCTCGATCGCCAGCTCCTCGCCCGCGGGCAGCAGCGCCGGGTCGGCGATGGCGGCAAACCGCAGGCGGTCGCAGGCGTCCGAGGCATTGCTCACCAGCTCGCGCAGGAAGATGTCCTTGTTGCTGTAGAGCGAATGGATCATCAGGTGCAGCAGCTGCTTGACCTCGGTCTGGAAACCCAGGGTCTGGGGCTGGTCGAGGGCGGTGTCGGTGGTCGTCATGGGCGATGGTCCGGATGGGTCGTGGAAAGTTGGCGCCGCGGGCCGGGCGGCGACGGCGGGTCACAGGCGATCTGGGGGCAGCGTGCGCAAATTCAAGCCCCGGCAACGCCCCACCTCCTTACCGCGGAGGGGTGGGGGCCGGGGCCGGGGCTGCGTCCCTCACCCCGGCCCCCTGACTGCGGCAGGCGGGGAAATACCTTCCCTGGCCAGGGCGGTGACGCGCAGCCGCGGGCTCAGGGCGACGCCCTTGCGGGCGCGGCTGCCAGAATAGGCGGCCAGCTGCCCGCGGCCGATGGCGATGTCCTGGGGCTTGCCGCTGCGCGGCGCCGTGCCGCTGACGACGACCCCCGCCGCGCCGCAGGCGACGGCCCCCACCATTTTCTCGCCCGCGTCCAGCGCCATGAAGATGACGCCGCGGCCGCCGCCGGACTGCGCCTTGATCTCGGCCGCCGGAAAGACGAGCAGGCGGCCGCTCTCGGCGGCACAGGCGATGCGGTCGTCCCCGGCCGGATCGACCAGCGCCGGGCGCAGCGGCTCCCAGCCGGGCTCGAGCGTGATGAACTGCTTGCCGCCGCGCTGGCGCGAGACCAGGTCGCCCAGCTGGCAGGCAAAGCCGGTGCCGCCGGTGGTCGCCAGCAGCAGCGGCGTGGCGGGCGCGCCGGCCACGTAGGCCACCAGGCGGCTGCCGGGCTCCAGGTCGATCATCGACGTCGCCGGCAGTCCGTCGCCGCGCGCCGACGGCAGGTTGGCCACCGCGATGCTGTACACGCGGCCGTTGGAGCCCAGCGCGACCAGCACGTCGACGGTGCGGCACTCGAAGGTGTCGTACAGGCTGTCGCCGGACTTGAAGCTGAGCGCATTGCGGTCGTGGCCGTGGCCGTTGCGCGCGCGCACGAAGCCCTGCGCCGAGACGATGACCGTGACCGGTTCGTCGAGCACCCGCGCCTCGACCACCGTGCGTTCGGCCACTTCGATGAGCGTGCGGCGCGCATCGCCGTGCTTTTGCGCGTCCTCGTCGATCTCCTTGCCGACCTGCCGGCGCAGCGCGGTCTCCGAATCGAGCAGCTTGCGCAGCCCGGCCTCCTCCTTGCGCCGCTCGCCCAGCTCCTGCTCGAGGCGGATCGCCTCCAGGCGCGCCAGCTGGCGCAGGCGCAGCTCCAGGATGTCCTCGGCCTGGCGTTCGCTCAGGCGAAAGACGCGCATCAGGTCCGGCTTGGGATCGTCGCTGTTGCGGATGAGCTTGATGACCTTGTCGATGCTGAGCAGCACCAGCTGGCGGCCCTCGAGCACGTGGATGCGGTCGAGCACCCGGTCCAGGCGGTGGCGGCTGCGCCGGCGCACGGTCTCGACGCGGAACTGCACCCATTCGCCCAGCACTTCGGGCAGCGCCTTCTGGCGCGGCCGGCCGTCGCGCCCGATCATCACCAGGTTGACGGCGGCATTGCCCTCCAGGCTGGTGTAGGCCAGCAGCGTGTTGACGAACTCCTGGCGGTCGACGCGCGAGGTGCGCGGCTCGAATACCAGGCGCACGGCGGCGTCGCGGCTGGACTCGTCGCGCATGTGGGCCAGCACCGCATTGACCACCTGCCGGGTCTGCTGCTGCTCGGGGGTCAGCGACTTCTTGCCGGCCCGCACCTTCGGATCGATCAGCTCGTCGATCTCCTCCTGCACGCGCCGCGACGAGGTGCCCGGCGGCAGCTCGGTGACGATCAGCTGCCACTGGCCGCGGGCCAGCTCCTCGAAGCGCCAGCGCGCGCGCACCTTGAGGCTGCCGCGGCCGGTCTCGTAGACGGCGCGGATCTCCTCCGGGGTCGAGATCAGCTGGCCGCCGCCGGGGAAGTCGGGGCCCTGCACGTGCTCGAGCACGGCGTCGAGCCCCGCATCGGGCTGGCGCAGCAGCACCTGCGCGGCGGCCGCGACCTCGCGCAGGTTGTGCGATGGAATCTCGGTGGCCATGCCCACGGCAATGCCCGAGGCGCCGTTGAGCAGCACCATCGGCAGGCGCGCCGGCAGCAGGCGCGGCTCGACCTGGCTGCCGTCGTAGTTGGGCGCGAACTCGACGGTGCCCTGGTCGAGCTCGTCGAGCAGCAGCCGCGCGATCGGCGTCAGGCGCGCCTCGGTGTAGCGCATCGCCGCCGCCGGATCGTCGTCGCGGCTGCCGAAATTGCCCTGCCCGTCGATCAGCGGGTAGCGCAGCGAGAATTCCTGCGCCATGCGCACCATCGCATCGTAGGCCGCCTGGTCGCCATGCGGATGGAACTTGCCGATGACGTCGCCGACCACGCGCGCCGACTTGACGTGCTTGGCGCCGGCCGCCAGGCCCATCGCGTTCATCGCGAACAGGATGCGCCGCTGCACCGGCTTTTGCCCGTCGCAGACGTCCGGCAGCGCGCGGCCCTTGACGACGGACACGGCGTAGTCGAGGTACGCGCGCTCGGCGAACTGCGCCAGCGTCAGCGCGTCGTCGGGGTCCGCCGGCGGCGGGGCAAAGAGGTCGGCTTGATCGTTCATCGGGTCGTCCGTCCGGGTTCGGCCGCGGCCAGCGGCGCGGCAGCCGGCGGCGCACGCTCCTGCAGGAAGCGCTGCAGGAAGTCCTCCGCGGGCATCGGCCGGGCGAAATGGTACCCCTGCGCGGAATCGCAGCCGAGGTGGTGCATCCAGGCGTGCTGCTCGGCGGTCTCGATGCCTTCGGCGGTCACGGTCAGGCCCAGGTTGTGGGCCATCTCGATGACCGACTTGACGATCGACAGCGTGCGCGCATCGCGCATGCAGTCGATCGTGAAGCTGCGGTCGATCTTGAGACGGTGCATCGGCAGATCGCGCAGGTGCGACAGGCTGGAATAGCCGACGCCGAAATCGTCCAGCGCCGCCTTGACCCCGGCATTGCGCAGGCGCAGCAGGCTCTGGCTGGCGACCGCGGCGCATTCGACCAGGCCGGTCTCGGTGACCTCGACCTCGAGCTCCGCGGCCGCGACGTCGAACTCGTCCAGCGTGGCCAGCAGCAGGTCGACGAAGTCGCCGTTGCGCAATTGCACGCCGGAGACATTGATCGCGACGGGCGGCAGGTCGAGCCCGACCTGGCGCCAGAGCTGGCGCTGGCGGCACGCCTCGCGCAGCACCCATTCGCCCACGCGTTCGATGAGGCCGCTTTGCTCGGCGATGGGGATGAATTCCGCCGGCGAGATGTCGCCCAGCTCGGCATCCTTCCAGCGCAGCAGCGCCTCGGCGCCGGCCAGCTCGCCGCCCGGCAGACGTACCAGCGGCTGGTAGACCAGGCGGAATTCGCGCGACTCGAAGGCCTGGCGCAGGCGCTGCTCCAGGCGCCGGCGCAGTTCGGTGCGCCGCGCCAGCTCCGGCGTGAACACGGCCTGCGCGCCGCGACCCGACTGGCGCGCGAGCCCCAGCGCCGCGTCGGCGGCGTCCAGCACGGTGTCCAGGTCGCCGCCGTCATTGGGGAAGACGCCGATGCCGACCGAGGCCTGCACGGCGATCGTGAGCGTGTCCAGGGAGATCGGACGGGCGATCTCGTCGCTGATCCCGGCGGCCAGCGCCCGGGCGGCGGCGTCGCCGGCATCGACCAGCAGGGCGACGATCTCGTCGCCGCTGCGCCGCCCCAGCAGATTGGGCGGCGGCACCAGCGCCTGCAGCCGCTCGCCGATCGCCGCCAGCACGCGATCGCCGGTGCGGTGGCCGTGGACGCTGTTGACCTGCGAAAAGCGGTCGATACCGATGCACAGCAGCGCGCAGCCGCCGCCGCGCGCATAGGCATCGGCGAACACCCGTCCGGCCATGCCGTCGAAGGTCTGGCGGTTGAGCAGGCCGGTGATCGCCTCGGTGGTGGCCAGGCGCTGCAGCGTCTCGCGCGTGCGGTATTCCTCGGTGACATCGCGGCCGGTGCCGATGTAGCCCAGGAAGCGGCCAGTCGCGTCGCAGGCCGGTGCGCCGCTCAGGCACGCGACGGCCACCCGGCCGTCGTCGAGTACCCGGCGCACGACCAGCGCGGCGAACGGCTGGCGCTGCTCCAGGCAGCTGCGGTGCTCGTCCCAGCTGGCGGGCGCGACCAGTTCGCCGGGAATCTCCCATTCGTAATGGCCCAGCCACCCGGCCATCATGCCGGCGGCAGGGCCGCGGCCGGTGCTGCGCACCGCGCTCAGGCGCAACTCGGCGTCGGTTTCCCATACCCAGTCGCCGGCCTGCGCGACAAGGCCGCGCAGGCTCTGCGCATCCGCCAGGCTGTGCGCCAGCGGATCGCGGAAATCAGACATCGGCCTCGACCTCGTTGCCGTGCGTCTCCAGCCAGGTGCGCCGCGCCTGCGCCTCGCCGCGGCCCATCAGCATGGTCATCGTGTCGACCGTGGCGCGCCGGTCCAGCGAGCCCAGCGCCACCGGCAGCAGGCGCCGCGTGTCGGGGTTCATCGTGGTTTCCCACAACTGCTGCGCCGTCATCTCGCCCAGCCCCTTGAAGCGGCCGATCTCGACGGACTCGACGCGCACGCCCTCGTCGCGCAGCTTGGCCAGGCTGGCCTCGCGCTCGGCGTCGTCCAGGCAGTAGATGCGCCGCGCCGGACGGCGCCCCTGCGGGCCGACGTCCAGACGGAACAGCGGCGGGCGCGCGACATAGACGTGGCCGGCCTCGATCAGGCGCGGGAAGTGGCGGAAGAACAAGGTCAGCAGCAGCACCTGGATGTGCGCCCCGTCGACGTCGGCGTCGGCCAGGATGCAGACCTTGCCATAGCGCAGGCCCGCCAGGTCGACCTCATCCTGGGGGCCGTGCGGGTCGACGCCGATGGCCACCGCGATGTCGTGGACCTCGGCATTGCCGAACAGCCGGTCGCGCTCGACCTCCCAGGTATTGAGCACCTTGCCGCGCAGCGGCAGGATCGCCTGGTATTCCTTGTCGCGGCCCAGCTTGGCCGAGCCGCCCGCCGAGTCGCCCTCGACGAGGAACAATTCGTTGCGCGCCAGCTCCGTGCTCTCGCAGTCGGTCAATTTGCCCGGCAGCACCGCCACGGCCGAGCTCTTGCGCTTTTCGATCTTCTGCAGTGCCCGGGTGCGCGCCTGCGCCTGCTGCACCGCGATCTCGGCGATGCTGCGGCCGTATTCGGGATGCTGGTTGAGCCAGAACTCAAGCTGCGGGCGCACATAAGAGGCGATCAGGCGAACCGCGTCGCGGCTGTTCAGCCGTTCCTTGATCTGCCCCTGGAACTGCGGATCGAGCACCTTGGCCGACAGCACGAAGCTCACCCGGCTGAAGACGTCTTCGGGCAGCAGGCGCACGCCCTTGGGCAGCGTGCCGTGCGCCTCGGCAAAAGCCTTGACCGCAGCGTAGACGCCCTCGCGCAGGCCCGATTCGTGCGTGCCACCGGCGGTGGTCGGAATGAGGTTGACGAAGGACTCGCGCGCCACCGGACCCTCGTCCGTCCAGGCCAACACCCACTGCGCACCCTCGCCCTCGGCGAAGCTCGCGTCGTCGCCGGCCGCATAGCCCTCGGCCCCGAACACCGGCGCCACCAGGTTGCCGGTGAGCACGCTGTCCAGGTATTGGGTCAGACCGCCCTCGAAGCGCCAGGTGCGGTCCAGACCGCCGGCCGGAACCTGCAGGCGCACCTCGGTGCCGGGCATCAGCATTGCCTTGCTGCGCAGCAGGCGTTCGAGTTCGTCGACCGCGACGCGCGGCGTGTCGAAGTACCTGGCATCGGGCCAGACGGTCACCCGCGTGCCGCTGCTGCGGGCGTCCGGCCCGGGGGCGCGCGAACGCAGCGGCTCGACCACGTCGCCGCCGGCGAAGGCGATGGTGTGTTCGCGCCCCTCGCGCCAGACCACGACCTCGAGGCGGCTGGCCAGCGCGTTGGTCACCGACACGCCCACGCCGTGCAGGCCGCCGGAAAACGAGTAGGCACCGCCGGCACGCTTGTCGAACTTGCCGCCGGCATGCAGGCGCGTGAAGACGATCTCCACCACCGGGACCTTTTCCTCGGGATGCTTGCCCACCGGAATGCCGCGGCCGTCGTCCTCGACGCTGACGGCGCCGTCCGGGTGCACGGTAACCCCGATGTGCGTGCCGAAGCCGGCCAGGATCTCGTCGGCAGCATTGTCGATGACCTCCTGGATGATGTGCAGCGGGCTCTCGGTGCGGGTATACATGCCCGGCCGCTGGCGCACCGGCTCCAGGCCCTTGAGGACGCGGATCGATGCCTCGCCGTATTCGGCGGCGCTGGGCCGGGCCCGCGTGGCGCTCATGCGGCCTCCCGCGGGTGGCGGCGGGCCGGGGCCGGCACGCGGCGCGCATCGGCAGGAATCTGGCTGTTCACGGATGTTTCCCCTGGGGCATGCAGTGTCGCGCCCCGCTTCGGTGCGAGGCGGCCGCGTCGACCCGCGCCGATTTTATCCACAGACGATGTGGATAAGCACCCTGCCACCGGCCTGAAAGCCCGCATCCACGCGGACCGGCGTGGACTGCGCGTTCCTGAGGCAGGTGCTCGGGAATGCGCGCACGACACGCGACCGTATACTGCGCGCGCCTCCCCGTAGCACAATGGATAGTGCACGCGCCTCCTAAGCGTGAGATCCAGGTTCGACTCCTGGCGGGGGGACCAGCGCATCCCTGGCGCTGCCCGCGCGGCCACGCCATGCGCCACCCGCGCCAGCACCCCACCGCGCCGCAACGCAGCAACCGCGGCCGCGGCCGCCGCCCGGGGGTCAGCCCGGCTGCGGACCGAGCCAGCGAGCGCGGTAATGCTGCAGCTCGGCGATGGATTCGTAGACGTCGGCGAGCGCCTCATGGCGGCTCTTCTTCTCGAAACTGCGGTGCACTTCCGGATTCCAGCGCTTGGCCAGCTCCTTGAGGGTGCTGACGTCGAGGTTGCGGTAGTGAAAGAATGCCTCAAGCCGGGGCATCCAGCGGGCCAGGAAGCGCCGGTCCTGGCAGATGGAATTGCCGCACATCGGCGACTTGCCGGAACGCAGGTACTGCGCCAGGAACGCCAGCATCGCGGTTTCGGCCGCGGCGTCGTCCACCGGCGACTGGCGCACGCGGTCGGTCAGGCCGGAGCGGCCATGCGTGGCGGTGTTCCAGGCGTCCATGCCGGCCAGCACCTCGTCGCTCTGGTGCACGGCGATGACCGGGCCCTCGGCCACGGTCGCGAGCTGGCTGTTGGTGACGACGACGGCGATCTCCAGGATGCGGTCCGAATCCGGGTGCAGGCCGCTCATTTCCATGTCGATCCAGATGAGGTGGTTGTCGTCCACCGCCGGCCTGGCGGCAGCGGCGGCATCGGGCGCGGGGTCGTGTGCCATAATTTTCCCGGATCGGTGCGCCCTGTCGACGATACGGCGCGGCGCGGGGCGGATTGTCGCACGCTCGCCCGCGCGACCCGCCCGCCACCGACCGCACCCTTCTGCCGCCAGCGGCCCACTGCCCCCGATGAACGACCTTGCCACGCCATTGTTCGCCACGCTGCTGTGCCTGCACCTGGGCCTGAAGGTCTGGCTGTGCACGCGGCAGATGCGCCAGGTCGCGCGCCGCGCCGACGCCGTGCCGCCACCGTTCGCGGCGGCAATCCCGCTGGCCGACCACCAGCGCGCCGCGCGCTACACGCTGGCCAAGCAGCGGCTGGCCGCGGTCGAGATCTGCATCGGAACGCTGGTGTTCGCGGGGCTCACCTGGGGCGGCGGCCTGCAGTGGCTGGCCGATCACCTGGCGGGGGTGGCCGGCACCGGGCTGGGCTTCGACCTGGGCTTTGTCGTGGCGGTGGCCGTCGCGCTGGCGGCCGTCGACCTGCCCATCGAATGGGTGCGGCGCTTTCGCATAGAGCAGCGCTTCGGTTTCAACCGGATGACGCCGGCGATGTTCGTGCTCGACACGGTCAAGACCGCGCTGCTGGGCCTGCTGCTGGGAGTGCCGGTGCTGGCGGTGGTGCTGCTGCTGATGCGTTCGGGCGGCACCTTGTGGTGGCTGGCCGCGTGGGTATTCTGGAGCGGCTTCTCGCTGCTGCTGGGCGTCGTGTATCCGTCCCTGATCGCGCCGCTGTTCAACCGCTTCACGCCGCTGGGCGAGGGGCCGCTGCAGGCGCGCATCGCCGCCCTGCTGGCGCGCACCGGCTTTCGCAGCAAGGGCGTCTACACGATGGACGGCTCGCGGCGCTCGACCCACGGCAATGCCTACTTTACCGGCCTGGGCGCCGCCAAGCGCATCGTGTTCTACGACACGCTCATGGCGCGCCTCGGCCCCGACGAGATCGAGGCCGTGCTGGCGCACGAGCTCGGACACTTCCGCCTCAACCACGTGGCCAAGCGCATTGCCGCCGGGCTGCTCGCGAGCCTGGCCTGGCTTGCCGTGCTCGGCGCGCTGCCGGCGCAGCACTGGTTCGCGCCCAGCCTGGGCGTGCACCTGCCGGCGGGCCTGCCCGCCAGCGGGCTGCTGCTGGTGCTGTTCGCGCTGGTGGCGCCGCTGTTTGCGTTCTTGCTGGCGCCGCTGCGCAGCGCCCTGTCGCGGCGTCACGAATTCGAGGCCGACGCGTTCGCCGCACGGCAGGTTTCGCCGGCCTCGCTGGCGCACGCGCTGGTCAAGCTCTACCAGGACAACGCGGCCACCCTCACGCCGGACCCGGTGCATTCGGTCTTCTACGATTCCCACCCTCCGGCCGCGATCCGGATCGAGCGCCTGCTTGCGCGTGCAACCCGGCCTGCCGGGGCCTGAGGCCCGGACCGCGGTGCGGGGCGCCGCGCGGAGCCGCCCGTGAGCCGGGCCGAAGGGCGCGTGGTGGCGCGCTTCGGACAGCGCTACATCGTCGCGCTGGGAACCCCCGGCAGCGCCGGGCGCCGCGAGGAAGATGCGATCGGCCGCGGCCGCCACCAGGACATCGTGGTCGGCGATCGCGTGCAATGCGCCCGCGAGGCCGACCTGCAGGTCATCGAGGCCATCGAACCGCGGCGCAACCTGCTGTTTCGCGCCGAAGACAACCGCACCAAGCCGCTGGCGGCCAACGTCGACCAGGTCGCCATCGTGTTCGCGGCCCAGCCGCCGGCGCAGCCCGAGTTCGTCTGGCGCGCGCTGCTGGCCGCGCGCGCGGCGGGCATCGATGCGCTGGCGATCCTGAACAAGATCGATCTCGCCGGGGCGGCGGCGCAGCAGGCCGAACACGCGCTGCAGGAGGTCGCCGCGCTGGGGGCGCAGGTGCTGCGCCTGTCGGCGCGCACCGATCCGGTCCAGGCGCGCCGGCTGCTCGAGCACGCCTGCCGCGGACAGGTGACGCTGTTCGTCGGCCAGTCCGGCATGGGCAAGTCATCGCTGCTGAACCTGCTGATCGACGCCGACCTGCGCACCGGCGCGCTCTCGCGCCGCGGCACCCACGGCCGCCAGACCACCACTGCGACGCGCTGGTTCGACTACGGCGGCGACGGCGCGGTAATCGACTCGCCCGGCTTTCACGCCTTCGGCCTCGATCACCTGGAGGCGGCCGACCTGGTGCGCTGGCTGCCGGACTTCGCAGCGGTTGGCGACACGTGCCGCTTCGCCGACTGCCGGCATGCCGAGGAACCCGGCTGCGCGATCCGCGCAGCGGTGGCCGCCGGTGCGATCCGCTCCGACCGCTATGCGTTCTATCGCAAGCTGCTGGGGCAGGAGCCGGGCAGCACGGTGCAGCGGCAGCGGCGCTAGACGGGGTGAGCTCTGACCCCGGCTATGCGAGCGCCGCCGCCAGCGTCAGCAGCAACAGCAGCAGCAGCCACAGCACCATCGCGCGCCACGCCAGGCCCACTGCCGAGCGCAGTGCCTCGGGCCCGGGTTCGGCCAGCGCCGCGCCGTCCTGCGCCACCGGGTCCAGGTAGCGCGCCGAGTCGACCGCGCTGAGCACGCGTACGCCCAGCGCGCCGCTGGCGGCCGCGACGAGCAGGGTCCGGCTGCCAGCCACGCTGGGGCGCGAATCGACGGTCAGGTTGCGCCAGCAGTGCAGCGCGCCCTCGAAGTCGCCGACGATGGCAAAGCCCAGCGCGGTGAGGCGCACCGGCAGCCAGTCGATCCAGGCAAAGGCCTGCTGGGCGAAACGGCCGAACTGGTCGGGCGGGATGCCGGCCTCGCCGGGGCCGGCGGGCCGGTTCCAGTGACGCGACAGGTATTCGCTCAGCCGGTAGAGCACGGCGCCGCTGGGTCCCGGCAGCACCAGGAACCAGAAGAAGACACCGAAGACGTGCCGGTGCGAGGCCACCAGGCCGAACTCGATGGACTGGCGCGCGATCTCGGCCTCGCCCAGCTCGCTGGCGTCGAAGGCCGGATCGGTGGCGCGCCGCCACTGCACGAAGACGCGGCGCGCCTCGTCGGCATTGCCGTCCTCGAGGGCCTTCTGGACCAGGGTGATCGGGTGGCTGAACTGGCGAAAGCCCAGCGCGAAGAACAGCACAGCCACGTCGACGGCCAGGCCCGCGACCCAGAACCAGGCGCGCGCCGCCTCGAAGACCACGACGGTCACGCCCACGCCCGCGCCGACCACCAGCAGCCAGCCGTAGCCGCCGTGGCGCGCCTTGCCGGCATTGAGATGGCGGGCGACGCGATCGGCCCACGCGGCGGCGCCGGCGTAGACGGGGTTGGCCGAGGGGGTGGCGCGCACCTGCTCGAGCAGCAGCGTGAGTATCAGGGCGATCCAGCTCATGGACGGGGATTGTAGTTTCTCAGGCGCCCAGGAAGCGGTAAAAATTGCGCAGCATCGCGGCGGTCGCCCCCCAGATGAGATAGCGGCGGCGCCCGACATACTCGAGCACGTACAGCGTCCGCGGGCGCGCCTCCTGGAGCACCAGCCGGCGCTGGTGCTGGCGGCTGTCCATCAGGAAGGCCAGCGGCACCTCGAAGGCCTCGGCGACCTCGTCCGGGTCGGCCTGCAGGGGCGCCCCGGCGTGGATCAGCGCCACGACCGGCGTGACGAGGTAGCTGCTGACAGTGCGGTACGGCGGCAGCGTCCCCAGCACCTCGACGTGGCCGCGGTCGAGGTGGATCTCCTCGCGCGCCTCGCGCAGCGCCGCGTCGACGATGCTGGCGTCATCGTCCTCGACCCGGCCGCCGGGGAAGCTGATCTGCCCGGCATGGTCGGGCAGGTGCGAGGCGCGCACCGTGAAGATCGCCTGCAGGCCGTCCGCGTGCCGGCGCAGGCCGATGAGCACGGCGGCCGGGCGCACGGTGCGGTCGGGGACGAAGATCCGGCCATCGCCGGTCTGGTCGGGCTTCCAGGGCAGGTCCTGCGCAAACCGCGCGCGCAGGCCGTCCGGCGTGAGCCGCGCCGGATCGACCGGGGGCCCACGCTCGGATTCGAAGCTCGGATCCGGCGGAAGCGTTTCGGGATCGACCGGGGCGATCATGGTCCCGGTGATCCCTGGCGTGGCGGCATCGCCGAGGGCGCGAACCGGCTGCGGCGCGCGGCCTCAGCCCGAGTTCTTGGTCTCGAGCTTTTCGCGGATGCGCGCCGACTTGCCGGAACGCTCGCGCAGGTAGTAAAGCTTGGCGCGGCGCACGTCGCCACGGCGCTTGACCTCGATCGAGGCGATGGCCGGCGAATAGGTCTGGAAGGTCCGCTCGACGCCTTCGCCGCTGGAGATCTTGCGCACCAGGAAGGAGCTGTTCAGGCCGCGGTTGCGCTTGCCGATGACCACGCCCTCGTAGGCCTGGACCCGCTTGCGCGTGCCTTCGACCACGTTGACGTTGACAATGACGGTGTCGCCGGGGGCAAACACCGGAATCGCGCGCTTTTCAGTCAGGCGGGCGACTTCCTCTTTTTCGAGCTCTTCAATCACGTTCACGTTCGCTCTCCATCTGCCATCGTGGCGGCGGCATGTGCTGCGGGTGCTGCCGGCTCCCGGGGGACTCGGCTGCGCCCTCTTGTTTTCCGCCCCAGAGGATGGGGTTGATAAAACTTGCCTGCGTCAATCTTCCCCGCGCCGATCCAGCAAGTCGGGTCGCACGGCGCGGGTCCGAGCCAGCGCCTGCTGCTCGCGCCAGCGCGCAATCTGTGCATGGTGCCCCGACAGCAGCACTGCCGGTACCGCCAGCCCGCGCCAGACTTCGGGCCGGGTGTAATGCGGTCCGTCCAGGCGTCCGTCGGCGAAGGACTCGTCCTCGGCCGACTGCGCCTTCATGGTGCCGGGCAGGTGCCGTACCACGGCATCGATCAGCGCCATCGCGGCGATCTCGCCCCCGGAGAGCACGAAATCGCCGATCGACATCTCTTCATCCGTGCAGGTATCGACAAAGCGCTGGTCGATGCCCTCGTAACGCCCGCACACCAGGACCAGGCCCTGGCGCGCCACTTCCTCGCCCGCGACGCCGATGCCGGCCTGCGCCAGCGCGCGCACCCGCGCGTCGTGCAGCGGCGCGCCGGCGGCCGACAGCGCGATGACGCGCGTGCGGCCGTAGCCGGCATCGCGCTGCGCCTGGCGCGCCGCTGCCACGCAGCGCGCCAGCGGCTCGGCCATCAGCACCATCCCCGGTCCGCCGCCGAACGGCCGGTCGTCGACCGTTCGGTGGACGTCGCTGGTGAACGCGCGCGGGTCCCAGCACGCCAGCGTCCAGGCGCCGTTCTCGTTGGCCCGCCGCGACACGCCGTAACGCGTCAGCACGTCCAGCATTTCCGGGAACAGGGTGACCACGTCGATTCGCATCTTCCCCGCCCCCCGGACCCGCCGGGCCTGCCACTACCAATCCGTCGACCAGTCCACGCGGATGCACCGCTGCCCGACCTGTACCTCGTCGAGATACGCAGCCACCATCGGGATCAGGCGCACCGCGCCCGCATCGGCCGCCGCCACCTCGAGGATGTCGTGCGCCCCGTTGCTGCGCAGGTCGCGCACATCGCCCAGGTCCTCGCCGGCGCGGTTCACCACGCGCATGCCGATGAGATCGACCCAGTAAAACTGTCCTGCCGGCAGCCGGGGAAAGTCGCCCCGCGCTACCGCGACGCGGCAGCCCTTGAGCGCCTGCGCCGCTTCGGGTTCGTCGCACCCCTGCCACTTGGCGACGAGGCCGGAACCCTGTGTCCTCACGCCGGTGACCGCCAGCGGCTGCACCGGGAATTGCCCCACCGCACCGCGGTGTTCGGGCGGCTGCAGCCACCACTGCCGCACCGTGCGCAACACGGCCGCGTCTGCCGAGTAGGGTTGCACGTGCGACCAACCCTGCAATCCGTAGGCACCGCGCAGGGTTCCCAGGGCGATCAGGTCGCCGGGAACCGGGGCGCCCGGCGTCACGGCCGCGCCCGAGGCGGGCGCCGAGCGCGCCTCAGCTGGCAGCCGGGGCATCCCCCGCCGGGGCAACGCCAGCGCCGATCGCGGCCAGGCCGTCCTTGCCGCCGAATTGCTTGACCAGGCGCGCCACGGTCGGGCTCATCTGGGCGCCGACGCCGTTCCAGTAGCCCAGCCGGTCGGCGGACACGCGGAACTTGAGTTCGCCTTCGGCGGCAACCGGGTTGTAGAACCCGACGCGCTCGATGAAGCGGCCATCACGGGCGCTGCGCGAATCGGTCGCGACGATGTTGTAAAACGGGCGCTTCTTGGCACCGCCCCGAGCCAGCCGGATCACCACCATGGAATAGTCTGCCTTGCCGAATGTCGGTAAACCGGGGATTCTAGCCGGTGGGAGGGGCCGGCGCAAGGCGACCGTTTTGGTCGTTTTCCCGAGAATTCCCCCGCTCCCTCCGGGAGAGGGACAAATGCGGCCTCGCCTAGGCCAGCCGCGGCTTGAGGCCGCGGACGTCGTGGTCGGACACGACGCCCAGCAGGCGCCGCTCGTCGTCGATGATGGGTATCGCGCGCAGGCCATAGCGGCCGATGGCATGGACCGCGTCGCGCAGCGTCTCGTCGGGGTGCAGGGTGATGAGCTGCTCGGTCATCAGCGCCTCGAGCGTCTGGTCCGGCTCGGCCGCCACCAGTTCGCGCAGGCCGACGACGCCCAGCAGGTGCTGCGCCGGATCGACCACGTAGATGTAGGTGAGCACGTCCTTCTCGCGCGCCAGGTCGCGGTAGCCCGCCAGCACGTCGTGCACCACCGCACCGGGCGGCAGGCGGATGCACGCCTGGGTGGCGAACAGCAGGATGTTCTCGTCGTGGTGCTCGACGATGCGCCGCACCTTGGCGGCGTCCTGGGCGTCGAGCAGCGCCAGGATGCCGTCGGCATCGTGCGCCGGCAGGATCGCCAGGATGTCGGCCGCCTGCGCGGGGCTCATCTCGCCGATCAGGCGCGCGGCGCGGTCGTGCTGCATCGTGGCCATCAGTTCGCGCTGCACGCGCGGCTCGATTTCCTCCAGCGTCTCGGACGCGTGCTCGGGTTCGAGCTGGTTGAACAGCGCCTGACGCGCGCCGCTGTCGAGCTCCTCCAGGATGTCGGCCAGGTCCACCGGGTGGATCTCGTGCACCTTGGACTTGAGCACGTTGAGCTTGACGTCGCCGGAGAAGCTGCCCAGGTCGTCGGGCAGCGGCTGGACGTAGAGCCACGACACGGTGGAGTCGCCGCCCTGCTGCTGGGCCATGAAGTTGGCCAGGTGGCGCAGCCCCAGGCGCCGCAGCAGGCGGTGCCGGCTGAAGTCGACCTCGCTGGCGTAGAGCTTGCCCGCCTGGAAGGCCAGCTTGACGTCGTACACGACCTCGACCTCGCGCCCGTCCATGTCCAGGATCTTCTTGTCCAGTATGTAGTCGCGCAGCAGGATGGCACCCGGCGGCGGGACGGCCTGGTAGGCCTCGACGTCGTCGACGTCGATGGCGATCTCGTTGGTCGAGATCACCACCACCTTCTCCCAGGGCACCAGCAGCGCCGGCCGGCCGTAGGGGCGGCGGATCAGCAGCTGGCTCACCTCGGGCAGCTTGCCGGTCTCGACGATCACCAGGTCCTGCAGGCGGCCGATCTTCTCGGAGTGCCGGTAGACACGGCGTCCGATGACCTCGCTGAGAAAGAATTCCGGTTCGACGACGGCAACCATCGCTAGCAATCCCCAGGCAGCATCACGCGTGCCCCTTCATCTGCGGCCGGCGCGTTTCACGCCGACACCACGGTGGCAAATTTGTACAGCAACAGCGCGATCAGCAGCAGCAGGTAGACGCGCAGCACCAGCAGGGACACGCGCACCGGCGGCGACATGCGGATCCGCGGCGTCTGGTAGCGGGCATTGATCGTGCGGAACTTTCGCACCACGCGGGACAGGCTGCGCAACATGCCGGCGGCTCCCTAGCCGAACAGGGTGGGAAAGAGCACGCTGATGCCGTACAGCGTGGACAATACGATGATCACCATGACAATGGTGCCGCCGATCACGTTCTGCAGCGTCGAATTGGCGTATTCGCCCATGTGCTCGCGGTCGTTGAGCAGCAGGATGAGGAACACCAGCGCCGCCGGCAGCAGGGTCACCGCGATCACCTGCACGAACAGGGTGATCAGCACCAGTGGCGCGCCGGGGATCAGCACCACCGCGCCGGCCGTGACCAGGGTGACGAAGTAGCTGACGTAGAACCAGGGTGCTTCCTTGATGTTGGTATTGAGCGAGTGCGCCCAGCCGAAGATCTCGCCGAAGGCCCAGGAGCTGGCCAGCGAGATGCAGATGGCCCCCAGCAGCCCGGCATCGAAAAGGCCGATCGCCATGAAGGTTCCCACCCAGTGGTGGGTCTCCTGCAGCTGCGCCGAGGCCTGGGCGGCGCTGTCGATGTCGACCCCACGCAGCACCGTGCCCGTGACCACCACGATGAAGACCGCCACCACGATGGTCAGCACCGAGCCCAGCCAGGTGTCGAACTTGCCCCAGGGGATGTCCTTTTCCAGCATGCCCTTGTCGACGACGGCGCTTTGCTGGAAGAACAGCATCCAGGGCGCGATCGTGGTGCCGATGTTGGCCATGAGGAAGAAGAACAGCTGGCCGTCGAAACCCCCGGGGAAATTGGGGATGAAGCCCTGGTGCAGGATGTCGTGCGCCGAGGGGTGCACCATGAAGGCACCCGGGATGTAGACCAGGTTGAGCGCGCAGAACAGCAGCGCGATCTTCTCCCAGGTCCAGTAGCGGCCATTGAGAACAATGACGCCCAGCAGCACGATCACGCCGACCACGGTCAGCCAGCCCGGAATGCCGAAGATCTCCAGCGCCGAGGTCATGCCGACGAACTCGGTCACCAGCGTCATCCAGTCGACGATCATCAGGTCGACCAGCGAAAACCAGCCCCAGAAGGCGCCAAAGCCGCTGAAGATGGCCTCGGCGTGGCCGCGCTTGGTGACGGCGCCGAGCCGGACGGTCATCTCCTGGACATAGTAGGCGACCGGAATCAGCAGCAGCAGGAACCAGATGAGGTTGTACCCGTACTTGGCGCCCGTGGCCGCGTAGGTCGTGATGCCGCCGGCATCGTTGTCGGCGACCATGACGACGATGCCCGGTCCGGCGATGACCAGGTAGAGCTGCGCGGCCTTGGCCGCCTTGGCCAGGCGGTAATAGAGTTTGGCGAAGAAATTCATGGGGGCAGCGGGTCCGCGCCGGCGTGACTCGGGCCGGCAGGGCTCGCGCCGCGCCGGTCATCGCGCGGGATGCAGCATCCGCGCCGGGGTGGAGTCTACAAGGTAAGGATGGCGGGAACCCGCACCCCCGCCTGTTCCCGCAGGCAGAACGGGAACCGCCCCCGGCGACGCTAGCTGCTCAGCCCCAGGTGCTCGATGCCGCGGTTGATGCCGGCCACGCCGCCGAACAGCTTGGAGTTGAGCTTTACCTGCAGGCGCAGGTCGTTGACCGAGTCGGCGTTGCGCAGCGCGTCTTCGTAGGAGATCAGTTCGGCCTCGTGCAGGTCGAACAGCGCCTGGTCGAAGGTCTGCATGCCCTGGTCGCGCGAGCGCTTCATCACTTCCTTGATCTCGTGCACCTCGCCCTTGAAAATGAGGTCCGAGACCAGCGGCGTGTTGAGCAGCACCTCGACGGCCGGGATGCGGCCCTTGCGGTCCCTGAAGGCGACCAGCCGCTGCGAGACGAGCGCCCGCAGGTTCAGCGACAGGTCCATCAGGAGCTGGGCGCGGCGGTCCTCCGGAAAGAAATTGATGACGCGGTCCAGCGCCTGGTTGGTACTGTTGGCGTGCAGCGTGCACATCACCAGGTGGCCGGTCTCGGCGAACTCGATCGCGTGCTCCATGACGACGCGGTCGCGGACCTCGCCGATCAGGATGACGTCGGGCGCCTGGCGCAGCGCGTTCTTCAGCGCGATGTGCCAGTCGTCGCAATCGACCCCGACCTCGCGCTGGGTGACGATGCAGTTGGCATGCGGATGCACGTATTCGATCGGATCCTCGATGGTCACGATGTGACCCTGGCTGTTGGCGTTGCGGTAGCCCACCATCGCCGCCAGCGTGGTGGACTTGCCCGAGCCGGTCGACCCGACGATCATGACGATGCCGCGCTTGGCCATCGACAGCTCGTTGATCAGCGGCGGCAGGTGCAGCTCCTCGGTGGTCGGGATCTTGTCGGCGATCACCCGCAGCACGATGCCCACCTTGCCCTGCTGCACGAAGGCCGAGACCCGGAAGCGGCCGATGCCGGTCGGGTTGATGGCGAAATTGCACTCGCGGGTGTTCTCGAACTCCGCCGCCTGGCGGTCGTTCATGATGGCGCGCACCAGGTCCGAGGTGTGCTGCGGGGTCAGCGGCTGGTTGGACACCGGCAACACCCGGCCGTCGACCTTGAAGGCCGGCGGGAAATCGGCCGTCAGGAAGAGATCGGACCCCTTCTTCGACAGCAACAGCTTCAGAAGATCGTGGACGAATCGTATGGCCTGATCGCGTTCCATGGTCGGCGCCTGCTCGTGTACGGGTTGGGGGGAGTTCGCGCCGGGGCTAGCCGGGGAAGTTCTCGGGGCTCTTGGCGTACTGGCGCGCCTCGGCCGCGGAGATGATGTTGCGCCGGACGAGCTCGATCATGTTCTGGTCCAGGGTCTGCATGCCGAACTGGCTGCCGGTCTGGATCATCGAGTACATCTGCGCGACCTTGGCCTCGCGGATCAGGTTGCGGATGGCCGGCGTGCCGATCATGACCTCGTGGGCGGCCACGCGGCCGCTGCCGTCCTTGAGCTTGATCAGCGCCTGCGAGATGACGGCGATCAGCGACTCGGACAGCATCGCGCGCACCATGTCCTTCTCCGAGCCGGGGAAGACGTCGATCACGCGGTCGATGGTCTTGGCGGCCGACGACGTATGCAGGGTGCCGAACACCAGGTGGCCGGTCTCGGCGGCGGTCAGCGCCAGACGGATGGTTTCCAGGTCGCGCAGCTCGCCGACCAGCACGACGTCGGGGTCCTCGCGCAGCGCCGAACGCAGCGCATTGGCGAAGGACAGCGTGTGCGATCCGACCTCGCGCTGGTTGATGACGCACTTGCGCGGCTCGTGCACGAACTCGATCGGGTCCTCGATCGTCAGCACGTGGCCGTAGGTGCTGTTGTTGACGTGGTCGACCATCGCCGCCAGCGTGGTGGACTTGCCCGAGCCGGTCGGCCCGGTGACCAGCACCAGGCCGCGGGGCCGCAGCGACAGTTCGGCGAACACCTTCGGGGCCTGCAGCTCCTCCAGCGACAGCACGCGCGAGGGAATCGTGCGGATCACCGCGGCAGCGCCGCGGTCCTGGTTGAAGGCGTTGACGCGAAACCGCGCCAGGCCCGGCAGGTCGAAGGAGAAGTCGCACTCCAAGTGCTCGTCGAAGGTCTTGCGCTGCGCATCGTTCATGATGTCGTACACCATGTCGTGCACTTCGTTGTGGTCCAGCGGCGGCAGGTTGATGCGGCGCACGTCGCCGTGCACGCGGATCAGCGGCGGCAGGCCGGCGGACAGGTGCAGGTCCGAGGCCTTGTTCTTCACCGAGAATGCCAGCAGTTCCGAGATGTCCATTTTTGGTCGGCTTCCGATCGATTACGCGTTCCGGAGGGCGGTGGCAGGCGCCGGGAAGCATACGCTACGCTACGCGCTGCGCGACCCGCGCGGCCTCCCCCAGACGGCGCGCCTTCATACGCTACGGTACCGAAGACGCGCGCGGTCAATCGAAAAGATACGGTCCACTTTGGGTACTTCCAGACGACTTCCCGGCGGGATCATTTCGGCTGCGGATCCGGGCGGCGGCGCGCCGCCGGAACTCGACCCAACGGCCCGGGACCGGCTGGCGGCCTGCCTGCAGTCGGTGCGCGATCGCATGGCCGCGGCCGCGCGGCGCGCCGGGCGCCCGCCGCAGGACGTGGCGCTGCTGGCCGTGACCAAGACCTTCGGCACGGCCACGGTCGCCGCGGCGGCCCGCCTGGGGCAGCGCGCGTTCGGCGAGAATTACGCGCAGGAGGCCGTCGCCAAGATGGCGCAGCTGCACCAGTACCCCGACGTGCCGCCGCTGCAGTGGCACTTCATCGGACCGCTCCAGAGCAACAAGACCCGCCTGGTCGCCGAGAATTTCGACTGGGTGCAGTCGCTCGAACGACTGTCAATCGCCCAGCGACTGGATGCGCAGCGGCCGGCCGGCCGGCCGCCGCTGCAGGTGCTCATCGAGGTGAATGTCAGCGGCGAGGCCAGCAAGAGCGGCGTCGCGCCGGAGGCGCTGCTCGAGCTGGCACTGCCGGTGGCCGGCCTGCCCCGCCTGTGCCTGCGCGGCCTGATGGCCATTCCCGCGCCGGGCCTGGGGACCGAAGGGCAGGCGGCGGCCTTCGCGCGCCTGCGCGCGCTGCACGCTACGCTGCGCGCAGCACTGCCGGCGCCGGCCGCCGCGCGGGTCGACACGCTGTCGATGGGAATGTCGGCCGACTTCGAAACGGCCATCGCCGGGGGGTCCACGATGGTGCGCGTGGGCAGTGCCATTTTTGGGGAACGCCAATGAAGATCGTCTTTGTCGGTGGCGGCAACATGGCCGCCGCCCTGATCGGCGGCCTGCGCCGCGCCGCCGGGCCGGCCGACGAGATCCGCGTCGTCGAACGCGACGCCGCCCGCTGCACGCTGCTGGCGCGCGAACTGGGCGTCGCCACCCAGGCCGCCGCCGACGCCGGCATCGCCGGGGCCGACATCATCGTGCTGGCTGTCAAGCCCGGGGACATCGAACCGGTCTGCACCGAGCTGCGCCGCCTGCCCGGTGCCGGCATTGGCGGCGCGCTGCTCCTGTCCATTGCCGCCGGCATCCCCAGCGGCGCGGTCGCCCGCTGGAGCGGCACCGAGGCGGTCGTGCGGGCCATGCCCAATACGCCGGCGCTCATCGGCCAGGGCATCACCGGGCTGTATGCGCGGGCCGGGGCCAGCGCGGCGCAACGCGCCGCGGCCGAGCGCACGCTGCGCGCGGCGGGCGACACGCTGTGGCTGGCCGACGAGGACCTGCTCGACGCCGTTACCGCGATCTCGGGCAGCGGTCCGGCGTACGTGTTCTACTTCATCGATGCGCTGCGCGAGGCCGGCTGCCAGATGGGCCTGGAGCCCGGCGCGGCGCGGCGCCTCGCGGTGCAGACCTTCGCCGGCGCCGCCCAGCTGGCCGCCCTGTCGACCGAGGACCTGCAGGTGCTGCGCGAGCGCGTGACCTCCAAGGGCGGCACGACCGCCGCAGCGCTGGCGAGCCTTGCGGCCGTCGACGTGGCCGGGGCGATCCGCACCGCCGCACTGGCGGCGCGCGACCGCAGCCGCGAACTAGCCAGCACCTACGCGGACACACCACGACACTGAACGCCGGCCGACGGCACGGCTTCTCAGCGCTGCGCCAGGTCGACGGCAATGCCGCCGAAGACCGCCAGTCCAAGCCAGTGGTTGTGCAGGAAGGCACGAAAGCATTGCGCCGGGTCGCGGCCGCGAATCCACCAGACGTGCAGCGCGGCCAACGCCAGTGCCAGCGCCCAGCCGGCCGCAAAATGCGCATCCAGGCCGATCGCCCGGGCGATGCCCGCCAGCGACCCCAGGTACAGGCCATAGAAGATGGCGACCGCCAGCACGTCGGCGCGGCCGAAGAAGATGGCCGAGGAGCGCACGCCGATGCGCAGGTCGTCGGCCCGGTCGACCATTGCGTACTCGGTGTCGTAGGCGATCACCCAGAAGAGGTTTGCCAGGAACAGCAGCCAGCCATGGAAGGGCACGGCGCCCTGGGCCGCGGCAAAAGCCATCGGGATGCCAAACGAGAACGCGATTCCCAGCCAGGCCTGCGGCAGCGGAAAAAAACGCTTGAAATAGGGGTAGCTCGCGGCCACCAGCAGGGCAATCACCGCCAGCGGCGTCGCCGCCGGATCCAGCAGCGGCAGGCTCAGCCCGGCCAAAGCCGCCAGCACCGCCGCCAGCAGCAAGGCCTCGCGCGCCGACAGTTCGCCGCGGGCGAGCACGCGTCCGGCGGTGCGCTGTACATGGCCGTCGAAGCGCCGGTCGGCCACGTCGTTGATCGCGCAGCCGGCCGAGCGCATCAGCACCGTTCCGAGGCAGAAGATGGCCAGCAGCCGCCAGCCGGGCCAGCCGCCGGCGGCGATCCACAGCGCATCAAGGGTCGGCCACAGCAGCAGCAGGATGCCGATGGGCTTGTCCAGCCGTGTCAGGCGCGCGTAGGCCGACAGGCGCCGCGCGATCCCGGAAGGCGGCGCCGCGCCGGGTGCGGGCGCCGGCTCGCCAGGCGCGGTGGCAGGGGCAGGCAGGTCCATGCGGCCGATCCGTAGGGTGCCTATTTCTGCCGCGCGCCTGGCTCGAGCTTCACGGCCCCGGGCAGCGCGCAGCGGTACACCGCGGCGCACAGCGCCTCGATGGCCGGCGTGCGGGTGAAGCTCCGGCGCCAGGCCAGCACGACGCGCCGGCTGGGCACCGGCCGGCGAAACGGCAGGTACACGATGAGCGCGTCGCGCCGCGGGCGCTCCGGCACCGAGGTCCCGGGCAGCACCGCCACGCCGATGCCCGAGGCGACCATCTGGCGGATGGTCTCGAGCGAGGAGCCCTCGACCGGGGCGTGCCGGCCGTCGGCCGCCGCCCGCCGATCGAGGTCCGGGCAGGCATCGAGCACCTGGTCGCGAAAACAGTGCCCGCTGCCCAGCACCAGTGTCGTCTGGCCCGGCAGTTCCTCCACGCCCACCGCGGCGCGGCGCGCCCAGGGATGGGCGCGCGGCACGGCCAGCACGAAACGTTCGTCGTACAGGGGCTGCACGGCGAGGCCCGCCTCCGGCAGCGGCAGCGCCATCACGGCGGCATCGATCTCGCCGTTCTTGAGCATCTCGAGCAGGCGCACCGTGTAGTTTTCGTTGAGCAGCAGCGGCATCTGCGGGACGTCGCGCTGCAACTGGCGCACCAGCGCGGGCAGCAGGTACGGCCCGACGGTATAGATCGCCGCCAGGCGCAGCGGCCCGTTGAGCGGATCGCGGCCCAGCCGCGCGATTTCGCGGATTTCGGCTGCCTGCTCGAGCACCCGCTGGGCCTGCGCCACGACGCGCTCGCCGATGCCGGTGGCCGAGACGTCGCCGGTGCCGCGCTCGAACAGCCGCACCCCGAGCTCGTCCTCGAGCTTGCGGATCGCCACCGACACGGTCGGCTGGCTGGCGTGGCAGGCCGCGGCCGCCCGCCCGAAGTGACGCTCGCGCGCGAGCGCCACGATGTAGCGCAGCTCGGTGAGCGTCATCGCGCGGGACCGGGGGCGGACGCCGGCGCAACGCGGCCGGCGGGTGCGCGGCGGCGGGCATTCGTGGTCATGGCGCGGTGCGGTTGCGAGGGCAGCATGGGTCGGACGATTATCGCGCGCGCGCCGGCATCATGCACCGAGGTACTGCGCGGCACCGACAAACCAGCGCTCGGTGAGCGCCGCGGCCTGCGCCGGATCGCGCGCCAGCAGATCATCGGCAGCCCCGCGCACGGTGTCGAGCCAGCCGGCATCGCGTTCGAGATCGGCCACCCGCAGCAGCGGCAGGCCCCACTGGCGGGCGCCGAGAAACTCGCCGGGGCCACGCAGGCGCAGGTCGCAGCGGGCGATCTCGAAGCCGTCGTCGGACTCATAGAGCACCCGCAGGCGCGCGCGCGCGGCCTCCGACAGCGGCTCGTCGAACAGCAGCACGCAGGTGCTCTGCACGGCGCCGCGCCCGACGCGCCCGCGCAGCTGATGCAGCGTCGCCAGGCCGAAGCGCTGGGCGTGCTCGATCACCATCAGGCTGGCATTGGGCACGTCGACCCCGACCTCCACAACAGTGGTAGCCACCAGCACGTCGCTGCGCCGGGCCGCGAAGTCCTCCATCGCCGCGCGCTTCTCGGCGGGGCCCATCTGGCCATGCAGCAGGCCCAGCCGCAGCTCGGGCAGCAGCGCCCGCGTGTCGGCGACCATGCGCACCGCGGCCATCGCCTCGACCTCGTCGCTCTCCTCGACCAGCGGGCACACCCAGTAGGCCTGGCGCCCGGCGGCGACCTCGGCGCGGATCGCACCGAGCACTTCCTCGCGGCGGGCGCCCGAGATCAGCTTGGTGCGCACCGGATGGCGGCCGGGCGGCAGGCTGCGGATCACCGAGACGTCCAGGTCCGCGAGGTAGGTCATTGCCAGGGAGCGCGGGATCGGCGTCGCGCTGAGCATCAGCAGATGCGGCGCCTGGGCGCCCTGGCGCAGTGCCAGCCGCTGCTGCACGCCGAAGCGGTGCTGCTCGTCGACGATGGCCAGGCCCAGCCGCGCGAACTGCACGTGCTCCTGGATCAGCGCATGGGTGCCGACCACCAGCTGCGCCACGCCCGATGCGATATCGGCCAGCGCGCCGCGGCGCGCGCGCTCGGGTCCGCCACCCGCCAGCCAGGTCACCGTCACGCCCAGCGGCTCGAGCAGGGCCGCGATGCGCTGGTAGTGCTGGTCGGCCAGGATTCCGGTCGGCGCCATCAGCGCCGCCTGGCAGCCGGCCTCGATCGCGCGCGCGGCGGCGAGCGCGGCAACGATGGTCTTGCCGCTGCCGACATCGCCCTGCAGCAGGCGGTTCATCGGCGCCGTCGCCCCCAGGTCGCGGGCAATCTCGTCCCAGACGCGGCGCTGGTCGTCGGTCAGCGTGAAGGGCAGTGCCGCCAGCAAGGCGCCCGTCAGCCGGCCGTCACCCGCCAGCGCCACGGCCCCGTCGCGCCGGCGGCGGGCACGCGCCTGGCGCAGCGCCAGTTGCTGGGCCAGCAGTTCGTCAAAACGCAGGCGCTCGACGTCGCGATCGCGGTTGGCGGGGTCGCCCTCGCTGCCTTCTTTGCGCTCGCGCTTCGACGGGTCTTCGACGCTGGCACTTGCTGCCGGAGGGTGATGCAGATGGCGCAGCGCGGTGGCCAGGTCGGGCAGGTCCAGCGCGTGGCGCAGCGCTTCCGGGAGCGGGTCGCGGATGTCGGTCTGTTCCAGCGCCCGGGCAATGCGCCGGCGCAGCCACAACTGCGTGACGCCCTCCCCGGCCGGATACACCGGCGTCAGGTGGGTGGGAAGCGCCGCGGCGGCATCGACCAACCGCACCTGCGGGTGGACCATCTCGACGCCCATCAGTCCGCCGCGCACCGCGCCGAGCGCACGCAGCCGGCGTCCGACCTGCAGCTGCGCCTGCTGGGACGCGTAGAAGTTGACCCAGCGCAGCAGCAGTTCGCCCGACGCGTCGCGCAGGCGCACGAGCAGCTGGCGCCGGCGGCGCACCGCCACCTGGACGTCGACGATCTCGCCCTCGACCTGGCCGGTGGCGCCAGCGGCAAGTTCGGCGATCGGCACGACCTGCGTCTCGTCGACGTAGCGCAGCGGCAGGTGCAGCAGGAAGTCCCAGTCGCGCACCAGGCCGATGCGCGCGGCCCGCTGTGCCGGCGTGCTCCTGCCCGATGCCGGCGCGCCCGGCGGCGCCGCGGGCATGGCCGGCCCGGTCCGGGACCCGTCGCTCGCGTCAGAAGGTTTGGCCGGCACGGCAATGCGCGGCGGTGGCGGCACCTCGCGGCCGCGACCGCTACGACAGCACGAGGATGGCGTCGACCTCGAAGCGCGCGCCCCGGGGCAGGCTGGCAACCCCAATGGTCGACCGGGCCGGGAACGGTGCCGGCACCAGCTCGGCCATGATGGCGTTGGCGCGGGAAAACTGCGCCAGGTCGGTGAGAAAGAGCGTGAACTTGACAGCGTCGGCCAGCGAACCGCCGGCCTCGCGGGCCACGGCGGCCAGGTTGGCAATCGCCTGGCGCACCTGGGCGTCGAAATCCTCGCCGACCATTTCCTGGGTCTGCGGATCGATGCCGACCTGGCCCGACAGAAAGACCACCAGGCCGGTGCGGATCGCCTGGGAATACGGACCTATCGCCGCCGGCGCGGCCGGCGTGGCAATCACTTCCTTGCGCATTGCTTCCCCCTGCCGAATGTGCGGTTCGCGCCGCCGCGCGGCACCACGACGACGCGCCCGTCCACCAGGGACCGGGGCGCCCATTCTGCCCGCAGCAAGACTTGAACCCGAAAAGGTCAAAGAATCACCCCATATTCACGGTATTCCGCTGGGGCCCCCCGACCGAGAATGACCTCCAGATGCACGGGAAAAGGGGGCATTTCTCCTCCTGCCCCGCCTGGGCCGGCAGCGGCAGGGCGTGCGACCCCCGTGGCGGTCGCGTGCTCTGCCCGATTCGAACCTAGCGTAGCGAGAATGCCATGAAGCACCCTGCCCGCCGTATCTTCCCCGCTGCCGGTCGCCCGCTGCGGATTGCCGGATTCACCCTGGTCGAACTGCTGGTCGCGGCGCTGTTCCTGGCGACCGTCGTGGGGCTGGCATTGCCCCGCTTCCTGCATTCGGGCTCGGAGGCCCGCGCCGCCCGGCAGCAGGCGATCTTCGGTTCGGTGCGGGCCGCCGCGCAGATCACGCGCGCCGCCGCGCAGGTGCACAACGAACTCGGGCCGACGGGCACGGTGACAGTCGACGGCACGCGCATCTCGACGGTCTACGGCTATCCGGCGGCCAGCGAAGCGGGCATCGTCGCGGCCACCGGCCTGGACCTGGCCAGCGACCAGGTGTCGCTGAGCGGCGGCGGCGCCGCGGCCGGCAATACCATCAGCGTGGCGCTGAATGGCGCCCGCGCGACCTGTGCCATTGTCTACGTGGCGCCCACCGCGCCCGAGGCCCAGCCCGAGATCTCCTATGTCGACGCCGATGGCCGGGGCGGCAGCGGCTGCTGAGGCCGCGACGCGTTCGCCGCCCGCCATGGAGCGCGAACCGCATGCGCCGGCCCTGGAAGGCGGCATCGAACGGCGCAGCGATGCGCGCCTGCTGCCGTGGCTGTTTCCGTGGGCGCTGGCCATCGCCGGCACCCTGCTCACGCTGGCCCTGACGCGCTGAACCTGCCGGGCGCTGGCCCGGCCCGCGCACGCGGGCGCGCTGGCGCGCGACCACGCTACAACAGCGAACGCAGTTCCGTGGCCGTGGCCGGCCGGCCCAGGAAATAGCCCTGGCCCTGCGCGCAGCCGGCGCGTTGCGCGGCGGCAGCCTGTAGTCCGTCCTCGATGCCTTCGGCGATCACCGTCGCGCCAAAATGCTCGGCCAGCGTCACCACGCTGCGCACCACCGCCAGTACGTCGGCATCAGCCGGCAGCGCCCGCACCAGCGCGGCATCGATCTTGACGAAGCGGGGGCGGCAGCGGCGCAGCAGCTCCGGGCCGCCGGACGCCGCGCCAAAATTGTCGAGCACCAGCTGCACGCCGCGCTCGCGCAGCGCCGTCAGGCGCACCAGCGGCACGTCGGTGTCCTCGGGCCGGCCCTGCAGGCTGGCGGCGGTGAGTTCAAGCTGAAAGCGCGCCGGCGCCAGTCCCGAGAAACCCAGCGCCTCGTCGATGATGCTCTCCAGGCGCGCGCCGCGGAATTCGCGCGTCGACAGGTTCACCGAGAGCGCCACCGCATCCGGCCATTCGACGGCGTCGCGGCAGGCGCGGCGCACGACGGTCTCGCCGATCGGCGTGATCAGGCCGGTGTCGATCGCGACATCGATGAATTCGCCCGCCACCAGGCAACCGCGCTCCGGATGGTCCCAGCGCAGCAGCGCCTCGAACCCGACGATCCGCCCCGAGGGCAGGACGCGGCGCGGCTGGTAGTGCACGCAGAATTCGCCGCGGTCGAGTGCGCGGCGCAGTTCGGCCTCGAGGCGCAGGCGCCGCAGGCTGCGCTCGCCGATCAGCGGGGTGAAGAATTCGTAGGGACGCGCGCCGTTCTCGCAGGCAAAGCGCTGGGCCGCGTGGGCATGCGCCAGCAGCGATTCGGCACGCACGCCGTCGTCGGGCAGGCAAGCGATCCCGGCGCACGCCAGCAGGCGCAGGTCATGGGGGCCGACACGCAGGGGTCCGTCGATGGCGGCAATCAGGCGGTGGGCGATCGCGCCGGCCTCGGCGGGCGCGCGCCGGGCCGCGAAGGCGACGCCGAACTGCTGGTCGCCGACGCGCGCCAGCAGCGCCGATCCGGCGATGGCATCGCGCAGGCGGTCGGCCAGCCGCGCGACGACTTCTTCGGTGGCGGCGAACCCGAGCAACTGGCGCAGGTCGAGCAGCCGTTCGACGCCGATGACCAGTATGGCCACCGGCACCCCGCTCGCCAGGCTGTCGCGCACCAGGTCGTCGAGGCGCGCGCTGAACGCGGCCGCATTGGGCAGGCCGCTGCCCGCGTCGCGCTGGCGGTCGCCCTCGGCCGCCGCCAGGCTCTGGCGCAACTGGGCATTCTCCGCCGCCAGGCGGCGTGCCGCCGCGCCGTCCGCATCTGCGGCCGGCATGGTCGCCTTCGGGGCCACGCCCGGACCTGGCGCGTCCGGATCGTGCGACACCCTGCCGGAGACCTCTGACGGCGCTTCCATGACGTTCCTCGTTCCCGGTTCCCCGAGCCCGCCACCGCAGACGGTCTCGCGCCGCGGACGCGCGCCGGACGAAGGCTAGCGCCCTCCTTCCGGTCGTCCCGGTCAACGAGATCGTGCGCCCGCGCGCGCCCGACGACAACGGTCAAATGCCGGGCATCTACCCCCCAATTCCGCGGTTAGTGCCTGCCAGCCCTCAAATTGCGGCATTTGCGGCCGATATACCGGTGGATGGCCTGGCATGCGGCCTGATTTTCCGGGAGTCCTGGCGTGATCCTGTTTCTCGATTTCGACGGCGTGCTGCACCCCGACCCGTGCCCGAGTCCCGAACGCCTGTTCGAGAATGCGCCGCGCCTGACACGGCTGCTGGACCACCATCCGGACGTCGGCGTCGTGCTGTCGACGTCCTGGCGCACGGTGCGCCCCGAAAGCGAGCTGCTCGAGGCGCTGCCCGCATCGCTGCGCCAGCGCGTGCTCGGGCTCAATCCGCGCTGCAGCGACTTCACGCCGGAGCCCGCGCGCATGCCGTACCGGCGCCACGCCGAGTGTGAGCAATGGCTGCGGCTGCACGGCATGGACGGCAGCCACTGGCTGGCGCTCGACGACCGGCCGGACTGGTTCGCACCTTATTGCGAGAACCTGATCGAGTGCGATTCGCGCATCGGCCTGGACGAACGGACCTGTCGCCTGCTGGCCGGGCGCCTGGCGCAGGCGCGCCAGCGCTCCGGCAGCGACCTCGACCTCGTGCTGGCCTGAGTTCCGGCGCCGGATCGGTCCAGCTAGAATCGACAGATGGTTTGGAAACGACGCTGCGGGCTCCGGAGCGCGCGCGCCGTTGGGCTCGCGGCTGCCGTGGCGTGGCTGGCCGCGGCCGGCATCGGGCCCGCGCGGGCCGCGCTGCCTGACGAGATCCAGGTCTACGTCGACGACCTGAACCGCCCGGGAGAACTGGGCCTGCAGCTGCACATCAACACCACCCCGTCGGGCGTCACCGAGGCCGACTACGAAGGCGAGAGCCTGGCCAATCACGGGCTGCGCCTCACGCCCGAATTCGCCTACGGACTCACGCCGGACCTCGAGGCCGGCGCGTACCTGCCGGTGGTCCACGAGGCCGGCGGAGGCCTGCGCCTGCCCGGTGCGAAGCTGCGCCTGAAATGGGTACCGCTGCGGCCGCCCGAGGGCGGCACGGGTTACTTCGCCGGGCTCAACGGCGAGCTCTCGCAGGTGGCCCGGCGCTTCGACAGCAGCCGGCGCGCGTTCGAACTGCGCCCCATACTGGGCTGGCGCAACGAGCGCTGGCTGTTCGCGACCAACCCGGTGCTGGAGTTCGCACTCGAAGGCCCGGAGCGCCACCAGGCGCCGGGCTTCTCGCCCTCGTTCAAGGTGTCCCGCACCATGGCCCCCGGCATCGCCACCGGCGCCGAGTATTACGCCGAACTGGGAGCCGTTTCGGGTTTCGAGCAGTACCGCGAGCAAAAGCGCACGCTCTACTGGGCGGTGGACATCGATCGCAAGCCGTGGAACGTGAACGTCGGCATCGGTCGCGGATTGACCCCCGCGACCGACGCGTGGACCGTGAAGATGATCATCGACATCCCGCTGTGACGGCGGCGGCGCACCGCGCCGGCTGGCAGACCATGAACGGCGCGCTGATTTGACCGGCTTTTCCCGGTACCTCGGGGCTTCATCCGGTGCGCCGGGCGCCGAAAATAGACGCTCGTACCGATCGTCTGCCTCTTTCGGGTGGACACCCGGGCCACTGTGCCCAGCGAGGAAGCGGGTAATGCGGATTCGGCCGATGCGCGGTGCAGCCGCCCTGCTGCTGGCAGGCGTGGCCGGCGTGCTGCCCGCCGCCGGCAGCACGCCAGCCATGCGTGCGACCTGGACGCTCGAGAGCGACCGCGTCTTCCAGCGCATTGCGGCGCCGGAGGCCGAGGATGCCACCGCGATGGCCCAGGACGACCAGGGCTACCTGTGGGTCGGAACGCAGTCGGGCCTGCTGCGCTGGGACGGCTACCGCTTCCGCTCCTACGCGCTCGATCCGGCCACGCCGGGGGCCCTGCCCGACAATTTCATCACGGCCCTGTACATCGACGTGCGCAGCCGCCTGTGGGTCGGCACCAATGCGGGCGGCCTGGCGCGCTACGAACCGGAGAAGGACGGCTTCACCGTCGTGCCGCTGCGCCTCGAAGGCGGGCCCGACACCAACGTCTCGGCCATCACCGCCGACGGCACCGGCGGCCTGTGGGTGGCGACCGGCCGCGGCCTGGTCCACGTCGACGGCAGCACCGGCCGGGCCGAACCCCTGCAGGATCCGGCACTGCACGGCGCGCAGGCGCGCGTCGAGTCGCTGCTGCGCGACCGCCAGGGCACGCTGTGGGCCGGCACGCGCCACGGCCTGCTGCGCCGCCCGCAGGGCGCCGTGGCCTTCCTGTCCATGCCGCTGCCCGCGCCCGGGGTGGCCAGCCCGGTTGTATCGGCGCTGCTCGAGGACAGCGCGGGACGGGTCTGGATCGGCACGCGCGAGCACGGCGCCTTCGTGGTCGGCACCGGCAAGCACACGGTGACGGCGGTGCGCGACCCGGACGCCGGCAATGTGCTGGCAACCGACAGCATCGCCAGCATCGCCGAGGCGCGCGAAGGCGAGATCTGGCTCGGTACGCTGGCCGACGGCATCGTCACGATCGACGCCCAGCACGGCCAGGCGCGCCGCGAGCGCCATGACGATGCGCAGGGCACGACGCTCACCAATGACCGCATACTGTGCCTGTACCGCGACCATGCCGGCCTGATGTGGGTCGGCGGCACCAATGCCCTGAGCCGCTACAACCCGGGCCAGGGTGCGATCGGCACCTACTACGGCGGCAGCGGGCGCTATCGCCTGCTGGGCGATGGCAGCATTCCCTCGGTCATGGCCCAGCCCGACGGCCGCGTCTGGCTCGGCCTCGACGTCGGCGGCATCGAGATCCTGGACCCGGCCGGCGGCCGGGTCGGCCAGGTACCGGCGGTCGCGCAACATGGCGAGCACGCGCTGCCGCCCAATTCCGTTACGGCAATGGCACGGGCGCCCGATGCCAGCGTGTTCGTGGGCACGACGGTCGGCCTGTTCCACGTCGACGCTTCCGGCCGCCGCGTCCAGCCGGTCGACCTGCAGACGCGCGGCGGCGCCAGCGACGTCTGGACGCTGTACCTGGACGGCACGCACCTGTGGGTCGGCGGCATCGACGGCATCTGGGAACTCGATCTCGCGGTGGCCGGCGCGCCGGCGGTACTGCGCCACCTGGACAGCGAACTGGGCGACCCGCGCGTGACCGCGCTGCAACCCGGCACGGGCAGCGTGCTGTGGATCGGCACGCGCAGTGGCGTGGCGCGCCTGGACCGCGCCACCGGCGCCGTGCAGCGCCTGCCGATCGATCCGCTGGAGCAGACCGCCCTGCCCGGCGGCGCGATCAGCAGCCTGCTAATCGATCGCAAGGGCCGGCTGTGGGTGGGCACTTATGGCCGCGGCGTCCAGGTCCAGGCCGGCACGGACAGCGGCGGACGACTGCGCTTTCGCCGCCTCAGCACCCGCGATGGCCTGCCACAGAACAGCGTCGACATGCTGCTGGCCGACGCCCAGGGTGCCATCTGGGTCAGCACCGACGACGGCCTGGCCCACATCGATCCGGACCGCCTGGCGATCCGCGCCTTCCGCGCCGAGCAGGGCGTGGGCATCCGCGGCTTCTGGGCGGGCTCCGGCGCGGTCGGTCCCAGCGGCGAACTGCTGTTCGGCGGCATCAACGGCCTGGCGGTGATCCATCCGGACCGGCTGCTGCCCGTGCAGGGGGCGCCCCGCCTGGTGATTACCGAGGCGCACGTAGGCGGAAAGCCGGTCGCCAGCCAGGTGCTGCTGTCCAACCAGCCGCTGCCGATCGATGCCCGGGACCGCAGCCTGATGGTCGAGTTCGCCGCGCTGGACTTTGCCGACCCGGACCACCAGCGCTACAGCTACCGGCTGCAGGGCTTCGACACCGACTGGGTCAGCACGCCGACCTCGCGGCGCCTGGCCTCGTACACCAACCTGCCGGCGGGGGACTACACGCTGCAACTGCGCGTGGCGGGCCCCGACGGCGAGTGGATGGCGCCGCTGGAGCGCGCCGTGCACGTCGCGCCGGCCTGGTACCAGCGCGGCATCGTGCGGGCCGCCGGCGCGCTGGTCGCGCTGCTGCTGCTGCTTGGCCTGGTGCAGTTGCGCACGCTCTACCTGCGGCAGCGCCAGCGCGAATTGCAGCGCCTGGTGGCCGAACGCACCGCCGAGCTCGAGCGCCGCGGCGTCGAGCTGCGCCACAGCCAGGAACAGCTCGAGAAGATGGCCTACTTCGATACGCTCACCGGCCTGCCCAACCGGCGCATGTTCAACGACGAGATGCGCCGGCTGATCGCCCGCACGCTGCGCGGCCAGGGCGGCTTCGCGCTGCTGCTGGTGGACCTGGACGGCTTCAAGCAGGTCAACGACGTCGACGGACACGACGCCGGCGATGCGCTGCTGGTCGCCGTGGCCGAACGCCTGCAGACGCTGGTGCGGGAGAACGACCGTGTCGCGCGCCTGGGCGGCGACGAGTTCGCGGTGCTGCTGCCCGACGCCGGCGCCGACGAAGGCATCTCGGCCACCTGCGCCCGCATGCTCGCGCGCCTGGCCGAACCGCTGGCGCTGTCGGGCCGGGTGGTGCAGGCCACGGCGAGCATCGGCGTGGCGCTGTGCCCGCAACAGGGCACCACCGCCGATGCCCTGTACAAGTCGGCCGACCTGGCGCTGTACGAGGCCAAGCGCGCCGGACGCAATGCCTGGCGCTGGCGCCTGGACGAGGCGCTGCGGGCCTAGGTGCCGCGGGCCGGAATGCTGCGGGCGCCGAAGCGGCGGCGCAGCCACGCCACCGCGCCGCCGATGAGCGGCATCTTCTGCCACAGCTCCTCGGCGGGGTCCCAGTAGTCGCGGTGCTCGGTCACCCGCCCGTCGGCATCGAAGCGCAGCCGCGTGGCGCCGTGCACCGTGTACGAGCGCCCGCCGATCCCGAACGTGAAGTCCCAGGTGACGAACCCGCACGCGCCGGCGCCCAGCGACTCGCGGATGATGAAGCGCGGCGCCTGGGTCGTGGCGAACATGTGCTCGAAGATGGCGCGGATCGCCGGCACGCCACGGACCTCGTTGAACGGGTCCTTGAAGCTGGCCTGCGGATGGTAGAGCTCGCCGATGCGTTGCAGCGTCTGGGGGCTCATGCCGGCATACCAGGCCAGCAGCGTGTCGAGGTGGGTCATCGGATGGCGAGCATGCGCCGCAGCAGCGCAAAGCGCCAGCGGTACGGCAGCCGGCTCACCAGGCGCAGCACCCGCGTAAAGCGCCAGGGAAAGTCGATCTCGAAGCGGCCGCGGGCGAATCCGGCCACGATGTACCGGGCCGCCGCCGCCGGCGTGATCAGCGCCGGCATCGCAAAGTCGTTGCGCGCCGTCAGCGGCGTCTGCACGAACCCCGGGTTGATGAGCGTGACGCCGATGCCGCGCGGCCGCAGGTCGACATACAGCAGTTCGGCCAGGTTGATCAGCGCCGCCTTGGTCGGGCCGTACACGGTGGCGTTGGGCAGGCCCATGTAGCCGGCCACGCTGGCGACGATCGCCAGCGCTCCGCCGCGCCGCGCGAGCATGTCGGGCAGGACGGTCTCGATGCCGTAGTAGACGCCGGCGAGGTTGGCCTCGAGCATGGCGCGCACGCCGGCTGCCCGCACCTGCCAGCTGCGCTCGGGCTGGTACTGCGCCGAACAGAAGATCACCAGGTCCACGCCCTGCCAGTGCCCGAGCAGATGCGCATGCGCGGCGGCCCACTGCGCGGGCACGGTGGCGTCCAGCGGCAGCACGAGCGCCTGCGGGTGCGTGCCGGCCACGGCCTGCAGGCGCTCGCGGTTGCGCGACGACAGCGCCACGCGCGCGCCGCGCTCCAGCAGTGCGGCGGCCAGCGCGGCGCCGATGCCGCTGGAGGCACCGACCAGCCAGACGCGGCGGCCGCGCCAGTCGCGCAGCGCGGGATTGAGGGGTCCGAAACCGGACAGCAGGGACACGGGACGCCTACTCCCCGGTGCGGAAGAACAGCGTGACCTGGCCGACCTCGATGCCGAACTTGCTGACGCGGGCGCGATTGACGAGCGTCGCCTCGTCTATCAGGTACATCCAGTCGTCGAAGTCCAGGTCGTAGCTCCTGTCGCCCACCGGCAGGTTCAGCGTGTAGCGCCAGTTGAGCGCATTGCCGGCGATGCGGCCGAGCGCCTCGCCGCGCACGTCCGGTGCCGTGCCGTGCCAGATGCCGTCGGCGCTGCGCCGCAGGCTCCAGCGCCGCTCCTGCGTGGTGCCGTCGCTGTAGACGAAATGCTCGTCGAGCACCAGCTGGTCGCCCGCGCCGTGGGCGTCGATCTGCACGCGAAAGCGCTTCTGCACTTCGCCGCTGCGCGACTGGAACATGCCCCAGGCGTGCGTGCGTCCGGCGAAATAGCGCTGCAGGTCCAGCGCCGGGCGCTCGGCCGCGTACTGGCCGACATCGGGACCGGCGCAACCGCCCAGCAGCGCCAGGGCCGCCAGCGCGTGCAGCGCCGGCCGGTGCAGCCGCCGGGCAACGGCGGCGAGGGTGGGGTTCATGGGTTCGGTTCCTCCTTGAGAATCACGCAAAAGACCAGCAGCGCGAGCGCCAGCAGCTTGAGCACGCAGGGCAGCACCGCGTACGCGAACACCAGCGCCACGCCGCCCGCGCCGCTGCCACCGCCGATGCCCGGTTCGTAGCCCAGCGCGTCCAGCGCCGGCAATGCCAGCGCCGATACGGCCGTGGCAAGCTTGCCCAGCAGGGTCCAGATGCCGTAGTCGGCGGCCGGGTCCCGGTCGCGCCCGAGCGCGCCGGCCAGCAACACCGGCGGCAGCACCAGGTCGGCGCCCAGCGCGAGGCCGGAGAACAGGCATACGAGCGCAAAGGCCAGGGCGTCCCCCGGCCCCAGCGCGGCCGCGCCCGCGAAGCACGCGACGGCCATCGCCATCGCGGCGGCCCAGGCGCGCGCCGGACCGATGCGGGCCGACAGCCATGTCCAGGCCGGCATGCCGGCGGCGCCCGCCACGAAGTACAGCGCCAGGTAGCCGCCACTCCACTCGGGGCGCTGGATCCGGTCGCGTATGTAGAACAGGGCCAGCGTCGCCGGTATGGCCACCGCCAGCGCATTGACCAGGTACGGCAGCCAGAGGCGGCGCACCGCGGCCGGCCGGGCGCGCGCGGCGCCGGCCGGTGCCGGCGCCGGGATCCAGCGCGGCGCCCCGCGCAGCAACAGGGCCAGGCCCAGCAGCAGCAGCCCGGCAAACAGCGCGACATACCAGCCCATCGCCCGCGCCGCGCCGCGCGGTGCGCCCGCGGCCGCCACGAGTGCGGCCGGCAGCACGCTGGCGAGCACCACGCCGGCCAGTCCGCAGGCCTCGCGCCAGGCGCCGGCCGCCGTGCGTCCGCGGGTATCGGGCGCCACCCGTGCGCCCCAGGCCAGCAGCGTGATGTTGAGCACGCTGTGCGCGCTGTAGGTCAGCGCCAGCATCAGCGCCAGCCACGCCACCGGCAGCCAGGCACGGCCGCCGGCCGGCGCCGGCGGAAACCACACGGCGGCGAACGCCAGCGCCAGCACCAGGGCAGCGGCGCACAGCGCCGGCCCGAGCAGGCCGCGACGCGCCAGCGCGTCGATGGCCCGGCCCAGCCAGGGGTCCTGGCCGGTATCGAGGATGCGCGCAGCGAACAGCACATAACCCGTGGTGGGCACGGCCATGCCGATCTGCTGCACGTACCACGCCGGCACCTGGACGTAGACCGGCAGCGCCACCATCGCCAGCGGCAGCGCGAGAAAGCCGTAGGCCGCGAGGGCCCCGGCCCTCATCCGCGCGCCCCGGGCAGGCGGGTGCGCAGGTCGGGCGCACGCGCCCGCGGATCGAGCCAGATCGAAAAGAAGGCCCGCGCGAACGCGTCGTCCGCGACGTCGGCCTGCAGCATGTCACCGCGGTACAGGCGCATGCCGTGCCCCGGCAGGAAGACGCCGGTGAGCCGGTCGCCGGCGGCGAGGTCGACCAGCGCGCGCCGCGGCGCCAGCCGCCGCGCGGTGCCGCGCCGGCGGCTAGCGCGCGGCGCCGCGCTCGAGCAGGAACTGGACGACATCGGTGCGCCCCTCGTCGAATCCGGCCTCGCAGTACGCCAGGTACAGGCGCCAGGTCCGCAGGAACACCTCGTCGTACCCCTGCGCGAGCAGGGTGTCGCGCGCCGCGTCGAAGCGCTCGCGCCAGCGGCGCATGGTCTCGGCGTAGTCCTTGCCGAAGGCCAGGACGTCGCGGGTCGCCAGGCCATGGTCGATCGCGGCGGCGACGAAGCGCCGGACCGACGGCAGCATGCCGCCCGGAAAGATGTAATGGCGGATGAAGTCGCTGCTGGCGCGGTAGCGCTCGAAGCGCGCCTCGTCGATCGTGATCGACTGCACCAGCGCGCGGCCGCCGGGACGCAGCAGGCGGTTGAGCGACGCGAACCAGCGGCCCCAGAACGCCACCCCGACTGCCTCGAACATCTCGATGGAGACGATCGCGTCGTAGCTGCCGCCGAGATCGCGGTAGTCGCGCAGTTCGAGCTGCACGAGCCCGGCCAGGCCCGCGGCGCCGATCCGCGCCCGCGCAAGGTCGAGCTGGGCCGGCGAGATGGTGATGCCGTGGACGCCGATGCCGCGCTCGCCCGCGTAGTGCGCAAAGCCGCCCCAGCCGCAGCCGATCTCGAGCACGCGCATCCCCGGGGCCAGGCCCAGGACGTCGATCACGCGCTGGTACTTGGCGCGCTGGGCATCGGCCAGCGCCAGGCGCGTGTCCCCGCGGAACAGCGCGCTCGAATAGGTCCAGGTCTCGTCGAGCCACAGGCCGTAGAAGCGGTTGCCCAGGTCGTAATGGGCATGGATGTTCTCGCGGCTGCCGGCCCGCGTATTGCGCCGCCGTGCGTGGCGCAGGCGAAACCACAGGCCCAGCAGCCGGTTTCCCCAGACGGCCGATTCGATGGCCGACTCGTTGCGGATCGCCAGGCGCATCAGCGCCGTGAGGTCGGGCGAATCGACCCAGCCGCGGCGCAGCGCATCGCCAAAGCCGATGTCGCCGGCACCGAGGATGCGCGCGCAGGCACGCCAGTCGAGCAGGCGCAGCTCGGCAGCCGGCGAGGCCTGGACATTGCCGAAGTTCAGGCGCGTGCCGCCGGGCAGGACCAGGGCGAGCTGGCCGACGCGCAGCCGGGACAGCATGTGCAGGAAGAGGCGGCCGGCGGCCGGCGCCGCCGGGTCGGACGCGGACGCAGGCCCGCTCGTGGGCGCCAGCGGGAAGGCGGCGTTGACGGCCTGGGCTCCGGGTTCGTTCATTAGCGGACGCTCTGTCGGTTCTTGTGACGGTGGGCAGCACGGCCCGCGGCGGACCGGTGCTAATATCATTCTTAATGACGCGTAAACAAATCTACCATACAGTAAATTTAAATACCAGAAGGTAAACTCCGTGGGTTTACTGCACGCCATCCGCTTCAAGGACCAGGCCTTCCAGCTGCGCGAGGACGCCATCCTCAACGCCGCCACGAGCACCCTGGCGGCCAAGGGCTTCGACCTGATGACCATGGACGACGTCGCCGCGGCCGTGGGCATCTCCAAGCCCAGCCTGTACAAGCACTTCAAGTCCAAGGATGCGCTGGTCGGGGAAACGATGATCCGCCTGGTGGAGGGCGCGCTCGATTACCTGGAGAAGTTGCCGGCCGACCGGCCGCCGCTGGAGCGTCTGCGGGCGCTGCTGGAGTGGGCGCTGCGCATCCGCCTCGACGGCGGCCTGCCCCTGATGCCGTCGACCAGCGCGCAGGTGCGCGACATGCTGGTGCGCAACGTGCGCTACGTCACCCGCGTGCTCAAGCTCAACGGCCAGCTCGAGCAGGTGGTGCGCGAGGCCAAGGCGCGCGGCCAGCTGCGCAATGACCTGCCCGATGCGGTCATCCTGTTCAGCTACTACGCGCGCACCTGCGACCCCACCGTCGACTACCTGCGCCTGTACGCGAAGATGGCCGACCAGGCCATCCTCGAGCACCTGATCGACGTATTCTTCCGCGGTATCTGCCGGCCGGACGCCGGCGGGACGCAGCCCGCCGCCTAGGGCTGCCGGCGCAATGGCTCGACCTGCGCCGGGTCGAACCAGCGCCACTGCCCCGGCGCCAGGTCGGCCGGCAGTTGCAGGCCGCCGATGGCCGATCGGTGCAGGCCCACCACCTGGTTGCCCGCCGCCGCGATCATCCGCTTTACCTGGTGATACTTGCCCTGGGTGAGCGTCAGGCGCAGCGTGCGCTCGCCCGTGGCCACGCAGGCGGCGGCGCGCACCGGCCGCGGACTGTCGTGCAGCACGACGCCCTCGAGCAGCCGGTCCACCTGGGCGGCGTCGACCGGTTCGGCGGCGCTCACCTCGTAGACCTTCGGAACCTCGTGCCGCGGCGAGTTCATACGGTGGATGAAGGCGCCGTCGTCGGTAAAGAGCAGCAACCCGGTGGTGTCCTGGTCCAGCCGGCCGACCGCCTGCACGCCGGGCGCCGCACCGCGCCGCGGCCGCTGGCGCAGCGGTGCCGGCAGCAGCGCATAGACGCTCTGCCACATCGAGGGCTTGTGCGAGCACTCGGTGCCCGCCGGCTTGTGCAGCATCAGGTAGGCCAGGGGCTGGTAGACCCAGGATTCATTGCCGACGCGAAACGCCAGGTGCTCCGGGGCAAAGTCCTGCGCCGGGTCGTCGCAGACCTGACCGGCCACCGCAACCTGCCCCGTCAAGATGAGCCCGGTGCAGATCCGGCGGGCGCCGAAACCCTGCGAGTACAAGATGTCCTGGAGTTGCATGCCGCCCCGGCGCCGCTGAAACCCCGGATTATGACGACCGCCAGCGCAAACCAACGTCAGGCGGTCACCGGCTCCTGCCGTGTCCGGAACACCGCCACCGCGCCGACCAGCTGACGCGACTGGTCCTTCAGGCTGTTGGCGGCGGCGGCACCCTGCTCGACCAGGGCCGCGTTGTGCTGCGTGTCCTGGTCCATCTGCGTGACGGCAGCGCTGACCTGGGAGACGCCGTTGCTCTGTTCTTCGCTGGCCGCGCTGATCTCGGCGACAATCTGGCTCACGCGGCGGATCGCCTCGACGACCTCCGTCATCGTGGCGCCCGCCTGGTTGGCGAGCGCGGAGCCCTGCTCCATGCGATCGACGCTGCCGCTGATCAGCGTCTTGATCTCGCGCGCGGCCGCGGCCGAGCGCTGCGCCAGCGCGCGCACCTCGCTGGCGACGACGGCAAAGCCGCGGCCCTGCTCGCCCGCGCGGGCCGCCTCGACAGCCGCGTTGAGCGCCAGGATATTGGTCTGGAAGGCGATGCCGTCGATCACGCCGATGATGTCGGCGATCTTGCGCGCGCTGTCGCTGATGCCGCGCATGGTGTCGACCACCTCGCTAACCACGGCACCGCCCCGGGCGGCGACGTCGGAGGCGTCGTGCGCCAGGGTGTTGGCGCGCTGGGCGCTGGCCGCATTGGTGCGCACGGTGGTGCCCAGCTGCTCGGCCGTCGCCGCGGTCTGCTGCAGCGCGCTGGCCTGCTGTTCGGTGCGCCCCGACAGGTCCTGGTTGCCGGCGGCGATCTGCGCGCTGGCATCGGCGACCCGTTCGGCATTGTTGCGCACGGCGTTGACGACCCGGCCCAGCGACTCCTGCATGTCATACAGGCAGGCCATCAGGCTGGTGGTGTCGCCGGGCACGACGGTGATGTGGGTGGTGAGGTCGCCCTCGGCCACCGCGCGCGCCAGTTCGGCCGCGACCGCCGGCTGCCCGCCAAGCTGGCGCAGCAGCGAACGCGTGAAGACGACGGCCAGCACGGTGCCGGCGACCAGCGCGGCAGCGACCAGCGCGGATACGACGATGCGCGCCGTGGCATATACCTGGTTGGCCTGCGCCGCAGCCGCGCGGCCCGCCGCGAAGCCGAAGGCGGTCAGCTGGTCGAGCGCGCCGATGGCATCGTCCAGCGCCATCTTGCCGGCGCCGTCGGCGATGTCGCGGCCGTCGTCGAGCTTGCCCGCCCGGTCCAGTGCGACGATGCGCTCGTGCACGCCCAGGTATTCGTTCCAGGGCTTGCCGAACGCGTCGTACAGCGCCTGCTGCTGCGGCTCCATGCCCAGGTCGACGTAGTCGGCGAGGCTCTTGTCGATCGACTGGCGCGCCGCCTGCATCTTGTCCTCGTATTCGGACAGGTAGCTGGCGTCGGCGGCGTGCGTGTGCTTGACCTCGTATTCGCGCAGTTCCAGTATCGCCGCGCGCGCCGCGGCCAGCTGGCCGGCACCCGGCAGCCATTTTTCCGCGAGCTGGCTCGACGCCTGGTTGACCGTGCGCAAGGCCGTCAGCGCACAGATGCCGATGACGGCGCTCAGCAGCAGCACCACGCCGAAGGCGCCGCCGAGCGCGCGGCCCACCGGCAGCCGTGCAAGGCGCTGTTTCCACCTGGCCATCGAGATCATGACGTGCCTTTGCGGCCGGCGCGCGGCGCGGGCGCCATTACTTCCGGAAGCCCACATAGGTGACGCCGATCACCTTGCCGGCGCCGTCCTTGATGGGGTCGTAGCAGGCGCTGAAGGCCGTACCCAGCACGTCGACGTCGCCGCAGAACCCGTCGCCGTGGGAAACGGCCTCGTAGGCCTTGGCCCTGGCCAGCGCGGTACCGACCCCGCGCTTGCCCTCCGGCGTCAGCACGTTCGTGCTGACGCGCACGAAGTCGTCGCCGGACTTGACGAAGATGGTCGCGGTGGCGCCCGTCTGCTTCTTGATATCGTCGACGAGGTCGTAGTTGTTGTTGAGCTTGCGCGCGCCGAAGTGGATCCCCGGGACGACCTTGTCGCCGGCCTTTTCGGTGCCCTCGAGGCGGGCAGCGCCGAGCTTGGCCAGCCGCTCATTGAGCGCACCGATGGTGGCTTTCGGGTCGCCGGCCTGCGCCGTCGCGGACAGCAACACCAGCGTCAGCGCGCCGATCGTGGCTTTCATCATTTTTTCGTCCTCGTGAAGGTGGCGTTGCGTTCGATGCCGCGCACGGCGCCCGGCACCAACCCGGGCCTGGACACGATTGCAGCGGGTATTACCGGCGATGCTGCTCCGATGGCGGCCCGGGCGGTAGCGCAAATTGCCCGCCCTTTGACGCGCAAATCGTTGCTGTCGACGCGGTCATCGGCCACCCCGGGGTGCGCCCGGACGCTTTAGAAATGCTCAGGACGGCGAACGGCCCGCGGCGGACTCAGGTACCGGCGTACAGGCGGCGCAATTGCGTCTTGAGGAGCTTGCCGGTGGCCGTGTGGGGCAGGCTGTCCGCCACCAGCACCGCGTCGGGTTCGCACCACTTGCCGACCTTGCCGCGATAGAAGTCGCGGATCTGTTCGCCCGTCGCGCTCGCGCCCGGGCGCAGCACGACGATCACCAGCGGGCGCTCGCCCCACTGCTCGTCGGGACGGGCGATCGCCGCGGCCTCGGCCACGGCCGGATGCGCCAGCGCGACGTTCTCCAGGTCGATGGAGCTGATCCATTCGCCGCCCGACTTGATCACGTCCTTGGTCCGGTCGACGATCTTCACGAAACCGTCGGCGTCGATGGTCGCCACGTCGCCGGTGTCGAACCAGCCCGGCTCGGCGTGGGCTGCAACCGCGTCCTGGCGGAAGTAGGCGTCGCAGACCCAGAAGCCGCGAACCTTGAGGCTGCCAAAGGTGCTGCCGTCGAAGGGCAGCTCAGCGCCGTGCGCATCAACGATCTTGATATCGATTCCGAACGGCGGACGTCCCTGGCGCAGCGCCACGGCGGTCTGTTCCGCGGCGGGCAGCGCCGCGGTGCGCCGGGTGGGCTGGTTGATCACGCCCAGCGGGCTGAGCTCGGTCATTCCCCAGGCGTGCACCACCTGCACACCCAGGTCGGTGAAGGCCTCGAGCATGGCCGGCGGACAGGCCGCACCGCCGATCACCACGCGCTCGAGCGCGCCAGGGCGCTGGCCGCCGCCGCGGATATGCGCGAGCAGGTTGAGCCAGACCGTGGGCACGCCGGCGCTGACGGTGACGCCTTCCTCGTGCATCAGCTGCGCCAGGCTGGCGCCGTCCAGGCGCGGCCCCGGCAGCACCAGCTTGCAGCCGGCGGCCGGCGCCGCGTGCGGCAGGCCCCAGGCATTGACGTGGAACATCGGCACCACCGGCAGCAGGGCATCGCGCGCCCGCAGGCCGAAGGCGTCGGCGGCGTTGACTGCCATCGCGTGCAGCACGGTCGAACGGTGGCTGTAGAGCACGCCGCGCGGATTGCCGGTCGTGCCCGAGGTGTAGCACAGCGATGCCGCACTGCGCTCGTCCAGTGCCGGCCAGGCGAAGGTCTCGGGCTGGCCGGCCAGCAGCTCTTCGTAGCAGAGCACGCCGGGCAGCGCGGTGTCGGGCATTTGCGCCCGGTCCGCCAGCAGCACGACGCGCGGCGCGGCGTCCAGGCGCGGGGCAATGGTCTGCAGCAGTTCGACGAAACCGAGGTCGACGAACAGGAAGCGGTCGCGCGCATGGTTGATGATGTAGACGATCTGGTCGGCGAACAGGCGCGGATTGATCGTGTGGCAGACCGCGCCGATGCCGGCCAGCCCGTAGTACAGCTCCAGGTGCCGGTAACCGTTCCAGGCCAGCGTGCCCACGATGTCGCCGGCCTTGACACCGTGCTGCAGCAGCGCCTGCGCAAGCTGGCGCGCGCGCCGGGCCAGCCGGTCATAGTCGTAGCGATGCAGCGCGCCCTCGACGGTGCGCGAGACGATCGGGGTGGTGCCGTGGTAGCGCGCCGCAAATTCGAGCAGCGGCGGGATGGTCAGCGGCGCATCCATCATCTGCCCGAGCATGGTCGACTCCTGCGCGAAGGTCGGTGCCCGGGCGTGCGCCGCGATTCAGGCACCCCACTACGCCAGTAAAACCAGAAGGTGGCCTGAACGACTGCTTGTGTTGGTGGAGACGAGGAGGATCGAACTCCCGACCTTCGCATTGCGAA